>NZ_JBSFBM010000022.1:0-36206 GCF_053592955.1 Micromonospora sp. NPDC002411
ACCGGGTCCAGGTGGCCCTGCTCGTCCACGACGCCGGCATCGTCTGACGCAGCCGCATGGTCGACTCGGCTTCGTTGAAGTCGCGGCGGTGGCACTCGGGGACAGCTTCATCAGCGGCGAGGGCGCCGGGGCGTACACCCCGGTTGTCGACGCCAACGGGGTCACGCAAGGCTTCCCCGGCTGGACGGCGGCGAACAACAACGCGTTCTTCTGCCACCGCTCGGCGAACGCCTCGCTCAACCAGGCCAACCTGCCGGGCATCCAGAACCGGTTCAACCTGGCCTGCTCCGGTGGCCAGCCACACGACATCGCCACCGCGTCGCAGGCACGCACCAACGGTCGTACCGTGGCCGCGCAGCTGGACCAGCTCCGCGCCGTCGCGCAGACCCAGGACATCGACCTGGTGCTGATCGGCCTGGGCTCCAACAACAGCTCGTTCACGTTCGGCAGCGTCGCGGAGAAGTGCGCCAACCGCTTCATCGCCGACGCGTGGACCGGCTGGTGGGAGTTCTGGGCGTACCTGAACGGCCCGGTGGAGCAGAAGCCGTGCAGCGACGCCGACCTGGCCACCGCCGCGCAGCTCAGCGCCGCGACCGCGGAGACCACCGCCGCCGTCCGCCAGGTGCTGACCACGTTGGACCAGATCGACGCGGACGGGCAGCACCGGGTGGTGTTCCAGGACTACACGAACCCGCTGCCGCTGGACCTGAACCCGCAGTTCCACGAGGAGGACAGCCGCGACGACACCCGGGACAAGTTCCGTGACCTGGGCGCCGAGCGGTACGCGGCCGGCTGCCCGATCCACCGGGCCAGCCTCGCCCCCGGCCACCGCTTCTCGCAGGGCCTGGGCACCATCGTGAAGTCCACCCGGGACACTCTGGCCGCCGAGTTCCCGGCCGACGACCTGGTGTACCTGAACGTGCAGCAGGCCTTCAACGGCGCCCGGCTGTGTGAGCAGACCAGCAGCCCGTCGGGCGCGCTGGCGACTCCGATCCGGCTCCAGGACGGCGCGACCGGCACCTTCGTCACCAGCCTCGCCGGCAAGGACAAGATCGCCATCCAGCGGATCGCCAACACCTGCGTGAGCTACTTCCAGACCTGCCAGGAGTCGTGGCACCCGAACGCCACCGGGCACCAGGTGCTCGGTCAGTGCCTGAGCGGCGCCGCCACCACCAGCGCCCGGTCGGTGGCCTGCGTACGCGCCGGCAACGGGACGATCTCCGTCTCCTGAGCCGGCTCGCCATCGGCGAGGGCTCCGCCGCCAGGCGGGGCCCTCCGTCGCGTCCGACCGCCGAGGGCTACCCGCCGGTAACGTCGGGCCGTAAGCTGGGCCGATGAACGGGGACTCGGAGTACGCGCAGGAGTTCGTCGACGTCGACGGTGGCCGGCTGGGTGTGCAGGTCTATCCGGAGCCGACCGGCACGACGGACGCGCCGGTGGTGCTGATCTGGCCCGCCATGGGGGTCCGCGCCCGCTACTACCGACCCTTCGCCGCCGAACTGCGCGCCGCCGGGCTGGCCGTGGTCGTCGCCGACCTGCGTGGCACCGGCACGAGCACCCCCGCGCCGAGCCGGGCCGACCGGTACGGCTACTCGGAGCTGGCCGGCGACGTCGACGCCGTCCTGGCGGCGCTCAAGCCACGACTGGACGGGCGCCGCCGGCTGCTGGTCGGGCACTCCCTCGGCGGGCAGGCCGCGCTGCTGCATCTCGCCCTGCACGGCGGCGACGAGGTGGACGGATTGGCGTTGATCGCGGTCGGCATCCCGTACTGGCGGAGCTACCCGGGACCGCGGGGCCTCGGCGTGCTGCCGTACACCCAGGGGATCGCCGCCACCGCGGCGCTGCTGGGGGTCTGGCCGGGTTGGGGCTTCGGCGGCCGGCAGGCACGCGGCGTCATCCGCGACTGGGCCCACACCGCGCGGACCGGCCGATTCCCGCGCCTCGACGGTACGGACACCGAGGCGGCGGTACGCGCGGTGCGGACTCCGGTGCTCGCCGTCAGCGTGGACGACGACCAGTTCACCCCGCACGAGACCATGGACTACCTCTGCGCGAAGCTCACCGGCGCTCCGGTGACCCGGGAGCGCTACACAGTGGAGCGGGCCGGCGCGCCACTGGACCACTTCACCTGGGTCCGGGCCAGCGCGTCGCTGGCGCGGCGGATCGCCGAGTTCGTCGGCGACCTACCGCCCCGCTGAGACGTGCCGGCCGGTCGCCGTGCGACGACTCGGCCGGGCGACTCACTCGTCCTGGTCCAGCGGCACCAGCTCGTCGTCGCGCTCCACCTGGATCGCGGCGTGGTCCTTTCGCGGCGCGACCTCCGCGGTGTTCCGGTGCGGGTCGTTGTCGGGGTGCATGAGCACGGCGTCCGTTTTGGGGGTCTTCTCCCGGCTCTCGTCCGGCTGCGACATCGCGTTCCCCTCTCGTCGGCGTCGCTTGCGGAGGTACCCGCCATCGCGCGAAGGACTCCTGCTGACGGCGAGGCGACCCACCGACGCCCGCAACGTCCCCCACCTGCCGGTACGGCGTGGATCGGCCCGCGCGGGGCGGGGTTAGCCGGCCGAGCGGCGGGTAAGCCGCACCGCCCGACACGGCGGAAGGGGATCACATGTCCGAACGGCACACCGCACTGCGTTCGATGCACGATCTGGGCCTGGCGGCCTGGTTTGGCGGCTCCCTCATGGGTGCCTTCGGCGTCAACGGAGCAGCGGCGAAGATCAGCGACTCGACTCAGCGACTCCCGGTCGCGTCGGCGGGTTGGTCCAAGTGGACCCCGGTCAACGCGGCGGCGATCGGCGCCCACCTGGCCGGCGCGGTCGGCGAACTGGTGACGGAGAGCCCACGGGTGGCGGCACAGTCCGGCGTCGCCCGGGCCAGCGTCATCAAGACCGCGTTGACGATCGGCGCGCTGGCGGTCACCGGCTACAGCCGACTGGTCGGCATGCGGTTGGAGAAGGCTGGTGGCCCGTCGGTGAGCGGCGCGACCGAGCCGAACCACCAGACGCCGGCAAGCGTGGCCTCCTCGCAGCGACAGATGAAGCTGCTCCAGTGGGCCATTCCGGCGTTGACCGGGACCCTGGTGGTGGTCACCGCGTACATGGGCGAGCAACAGAAGCCGGGGCAGGTGTTCCGGGGGATGCTCGGCCGGGCCGGTGGGATGAGGGGCGCCTCGAAGACCATGATCAAGATGGCCGGGATGAGCAACGGCAAACGGCCGATGGCGATGGCCGGCCGCTGAGCGTCGGGCCGGTGGGCGTCCCGCCGCCACCTCGACGGCGGGGCACTCTCCGGCCCTACGCGGGCTCGTCGGCGTGACGACGATCGCCCGCGGCGACGCGGACGCGCAGGACGGCACAGCGTCCCGTCGGTTCGCCGCTACCGGCGGACCCGCAGGGACGGCACATCGTCCGCCGACGGCGGCGGACCGACGAGCGGGGTGGCCATGGCGGCGGACAGGGGACGCAGCGGCGACAACGACCGGCTGGAGCCGGAGGCGGTGAAGCCGTGGGGCACCGGTGACGGTTTCGACGCCGACGCGCCCTGGGGCACCGACGAGGACTCGCCGATGGACGAGGGCAGCGAGGAGACCGCGGTGCCCGAGGGACGGCGCGGGGAACGACGCGCGGGCGCACCGGCGGGCCGGCGCGACCCGGCCGGACGGCACGGCTTCGGCTCGGTGGAACCAACCCGTACACCGATGGCCGGACCGGGCGCCCCACCCGACCCGGCGCCCAGCGGACGGACCTTCCCGGACGACGCCGACATCGGCGAGTCGACGCAGGACGCGTTGCGCACCCGGGGCCGGCGCTCCTGAGCCGAGTGCCAGAGGCCCTCAGCCGGTGGCCGACGTGGCCCGCGCCCGGTCGTCGATCATCGTCTCGGTGAGCAGTTGCGCCAGCCGGGTGGCGTCGCGTTGTGCCTGCCCGGCGCAGCAGTTGTTGAACAGCACGTGCAGGTCGTCCGCCTCGGAGGCCAACTCGGCCAGCAGCCCGGCCCAGTGCGCAAGCTCGTCCTCGGCGTACGCGTACCGGAACTTCTCCTGCTTGTCACCACCGCCCCAGGCCTCGCTGTGGCCGTGGAACCGGACGATCGCCGGCTGCGCCGTGGTGGTCAGGATCGGCGGCACCGACGACGGGTGCCCCTGCGGCATGTCCACGCAGACCAGGGACAGGTCGTGTTCGCGCAGCAGGTCCAGAGTGTCCGGTGCCGCCGGGCCGTCGAACCAGGACCGGTGCCGCAGCTCCACGCCGACCCGCCACGGCCGGCAGCGCTGCGCCAGCTCCACGATCCGACGCTCGGCGGCGGCGCTGCGCACCAGCCACGGCGGGAACTGCATCATCACCGCGCCGAGCTTGCCGGCCGCCGCGATCGGGTCGAGGGCCGCGCGGAAACGGGCCCACAGCTCGTCGTACGCCTGCGGCGGCAGGTCTCGTCGACGGATCCGGCTCGGGCCGGCGGCCGGGCGTAGGTCCCGGGGCAGCGCGGCGACCGGCGTCGGGTGCCCGGTGAAGAGGCTGAAGGCCTTGACGTCGAACGTGAAGTCGTCCGGGGTGGCGTCGACCCAACCGTGCGTGGTCTCGGGTACCGGGACCGCGTAGTAGGACGTGTCCACCTCGACCAGCGGGAAACGGCTGGCGTAGAAGCCCAGTCGGCGGGCCGGCGTGCTGGCCGAGCGCGGGTACCACCCGGAGCGCAGCAGAGACTGGTCCGCCCAGGACGACGTGCCCACCTTGATGACACCCATGTCATTCAGTGGACAGCCGCGGACGTGGATCGGCAACCGCTGGCGGGTGTCCGTTGGGCTGGGGTGTCACGCCCGGGAAGTGTCGGTGCCTCGTCCTACGGTGACACCGAGCGGGTTTCCGAGGTCCGACCGCACAGTGACGAGGGGTGGCGCCATGACCAGCACCGAGCAGCTCACCGGTGAGCGAGCCGACCTGCTACAGACGTTGCGCAAGCATCGGGGTTTCCTCCTGCACACGGTCAACGGGCTCACCGACGAGCAGGCGGCAGCCCGCCCCACCGCCAGCGAGCTCTGCCTCGGTGGCCTCGTCAAGCACGTGACCACCGTCGAGCACCGGTGGATGCTCTTCGCGGTGGGCGGCGCGGAGGCGATGGAGCGCGTCGAGATCGACTGGGTCGGTCAGTTCCAGATGGCGCCGGGCGAAACCCTGGCCGGGCTGGTCGAGCGCTTCCAGGAGGTGGCTGACCACACCGACGAGCTGCTCACCACCCTCGACCTGGACGCGGCGCACCCGCTGCCGCAGGCGCCCTGGTTCGAGCCGGGCGCGAGTTGGACGGTTCGGCGGGTGTTGCTGCACCTGATCGCCGAGACCTCCCAGCACGCGGGGCACGCCGACATCCTGCGGGAGTCGATCGACGGCGCCCGGACGATGGGCTGACGGGCGATCCCCCGGCCGCTCAGCGCAGGCGGGCACCGGGCCGGTGCGCCGTCGTCCGATCCCTGGCGTAGGCGTCGGAGCGACCCCAGCGGCCGGGGATGTCGAGCAGCTCCAGCCGACCGAAGCCCTCCGGCACAGCAGGGTTGACCAGCAGGTTGTCACCGGTGGGTCGCAACCCCAGCATGGTGCCCAGCAGCATCAGCAGCGCCCCGGACGACCACGCCTGCGGGCGACCGGCCGCCGGCAACTGGACGGGATACTTCGTCAGAGAACGATCGTGGCCGGCGATCATCCCCGGCACGGCCCCACCGAGGGTGTGCGCCATGTCGAAGATGCCGGCCGTGATCGTGGCCGCCTGGGCGTCGAACCGGTAGCGGCGCAACCCGGCGGCGATCAGGGCGTTGTCCGCCGGCCACACCGCGCCCAGGTGTGACCCCATCGGGTTGTACGGGCGCTGCCCGGTGGCGAAGGTACGCACCCCCCAACCGCCGAACAACCGCGACCCGACCAGGTGTTCGGCAACGGCCCCGGCGCGGTGGTCCGCGACGATCCCGCTCCACAGCAGGTGCCCGATGTTGGACGACAGCGCGTCGACCGGCTCGCCGTACGGGTCGAGCGCCAACGCGTAGTACTCCTGGTGGGGCAGCCAGAAGTCCCGGTTGAAGCGCTCCTTGAGCGCTTCGGCCTCCCGCTCCAGCCGGTCGGCGTACGCGGGGTCGCCCCAGAAGTTCCGCGCCAGCCGGGCGCCACGCCTCTTCGCGTCGTACGCGTAGCCCTGCAACTCGCAGGTGGCGCGGGGGAAGGCCGGTTGGTGACCGTGCGCATCGGTGATCGCGTCCGGGGTGTCCTTCCAACACTGGTTGACCGCGCCGCTGCACTCGTTACGGCGCTGGTAGCGCACGTAGCCGTCGCCGGTCAGGTCGCCGTACTCGTCGATCCAGTCCAGCGCCATGCGGGCCGGTTGGCGCAGCTCGTGCACCAGGTCCGCGTCACCGGACCAGCGCTCGTACTCGTCGAGCAGGATCACGAAGAGCGGGGTGGTGTCCGCAGCGCCGTAGTACAAGGCGTTCGCCCGGTCACCGAACGCGCCGGACTCGCCGTAGCGGAGGTGGGCCAGGATCTTGCCGGGCTCCTCGTCCAGGTCGTCGTCGAGCTGGGCGCCCTGGAGAAACGCCAGCATCCGCAGGGTCGCGGGGGTCAGCTCGGGAGTGAACGCCATCGTCTGCAGGCAGGTGATGATGCTGTGCCGTCCGCACAACCACATCGTCCACGGCAGACCGGCGATCGGCACCCGCTCGGGTGACGACCACGGCTTGTACCGCAGTGCCGCCAGGTCGGCCAGGGCGCCCCGGTACATCTCCTCCAACCCGTCGCGTTCGGCGACCAGCGTCGGGGCCTGCTCCGTCCAGTTCGCCAGGTCCTCGCGCATCCCGCCCCGCACGGCCCGCTGGTGCGACTCCAGGGAGGCGCGCACGTCCTGGCCGCCTTCGCCGCCCATGTTCATGGCGATATGCAGGTCGGTCTCCCACTTGCCGTCCGGGGCGACCCGGATCCGGAACGTCATTCCCTCCTCGTCCACCTCGACCGGGACCGTGCTCTGCACGGTGGTCTGGCGGACGAACCGTTGCCGCTGGTAGCGCAGCACGAGCTGGCGGTTGGCCGAGTCCGGGGTGACCTCGACGACACGCCGCCGAAGGTGGCCGATCTCGGCGATGTCGGTGAAGTCGCTGCCCATCTCCACTCGTACGGTGAACTCGGCCGGCTCTGCCGAGTGGTTGAGCACGGTGATCTTCTCGTGCATGCAATCGTGGATCGAGCGGTGCCGGATGATCGACACGTCGGCGTCGACGTAGTGGCTCGCCGCGCCCGGGACCAGAAAGAACCGGGTCTCGAAGTACGTCATGTCGTCGCGGGACAGCGCGTTGATCCGTTCGCCGTCGATCGTGAGCACCCAGTGGGACAGAAAGCGCGTGTCGTACGCGAAGAGACCGACAGGTGTGCGCGCGTCGGCCTCGATGTCGCCCTGGGCGTCGCTGTTGGCGAACACGTTGCCGGCGATGACGTGCAGCAGTTCCTGCTTCACGATCGACCCTCCCGAGCGGGCGTCACGTTCCGACCGGCCAGGGCGGCCCGACCCAGCTCCCGAGGGTGGCGGGCGCCGGCCGGCCCCGCGAAGATTCGCCGCAGCACCAGCAGCAGACGCATGTCGCCCTGCATCGTCAGCTCGTTGCGCAGCATCGCCGCGCCGGGATGCAGCTCACCGTTAACCATGCTGTCGAAGACCCAGCGGTCGGCGCGGACCACCAGGTCGGCGTCGTCATCCGAGCGGGACACCTGGACGTGCTGGTCGGAGACGCGCAGGTACCAGTGGTCGGTGCAGCCGTCGCCGCGCACGTCCAGCCGCAGCGTTCCCACTGTGGTCTCCGGCAGGTCGGGGCGCCGACCGTCGTCCAACTGCTGCAGGTACTGCTCCGCCGTCGCGCCCATCAGGTCCCCCTCCCCCACGGCTCTCCGTAGGATCGCCCGCGCCCGGGTGAGGCCGGTTCACCCGAAACGGGTGAGGCGCACCGCCTGCCAGTTTGGGCCGCTGCGAAGGGGGCAGCCACCGACTTCCGTCGAGCCAGGGAGCACTGGATGCGCGCGCTGCGGTTGCAGGACTGGAGGTCGACGCCGGAGTTGATCGAGGTCCCCGACCCGACTCCTGGGCCGGGTCAGGTGGTGGTCCGGATCGGCGGTGCCGGCGCCTGCCATTCCGACCTGCACCTGATGGAAGAGTTCGAGCCCGGAACCATGCCCTGGAATCCACCATTCACCCTCGGCCACGAGAACGCCGGCTGGGTGCACGCCCTCGGCGACGGGGTGACCGGACTGTCCGTCGGGCAACCGGTGGCTGTCTTCGGCGCGTGGGGCTGCGGCACCTGCGCCCGGTGCCGGGCCGGTGTCGACACGTACTGCGAAAACCCGTCCGGCGCGCCGGTGCCGAGCGGTGGCGGCGGGCTCGGACTGGACGGGGGCATGGCCGAGTTCGAGCTGGTCCCGGACTCGCGGCACGTCGTACCCCTGCCGGAGGGGCTGGATCCGGCGGACGCCGCGCCGCTGACCGATGCCGGGCTCACCCCGTACCACGCGATCCGCCGCTCCTGGCCGAAGTTGCCGCCCGGCAGCACGGCCGTGGTGATCGGAGTCGGCGGGCTGGGGCACGTGGGCGTACAGATCCTGAAGGCCACCACCGCCGCCCGCGTGCTCGCGGTGGACAACCGCCCCGAGGCGTTACGGCTGGCCGAGGAGTGTGGTGCCGACCGAACGGTCATCTCCGGTCCGAGCGCCGCCGAGGAGATCCGGCAGGCCACCGGCGGTCGGGGCGCCGACGTGGTGCTGGACTTCGTCGGCACCGATGCCACCCTCGCCCTGGGCGTGGCGACGGCCCGCACGGTGGGCGACCTGACCATCGTAGGTCTCGGCGGGGGCACCCTGGCGGTGTCGTTCTTCTCCGTGCCATACGAGGTGAGCATCGCGACCACCTACTGGGGTAGTCGCCCGGAACTGGTCGAGGTGCTCGACCTGGGCGCCCGTGGTCTGATCCGGCCGACGACCACTCACTTCGCGCTGGAGGACGCGCTCGACGCGTACCGGCAGATGCGCGACGGCACGCTGGAGGGCCGGGCCGTGATCGTGCCGTGAGCCGGCCGCGAGCGATCAGCCGGTTTCGAGCAGTCCGCGCAGGTAGGCGGCCTGACCCACGTGTTGCAGGTCGTCCTCGGCGACGCTGACCAGCCGGACGCCGAGGGTGACCGGCGGGTCCCACGCCTCGTCGACGACGCGGTCCAGGTCCGCCGGACGCAGGCCGGCCAGGAACTTTCGGGTACGCGACGCGACCGCCCCGTAGTAGTTGATCAACGCCTGCGCGCTCTCCGGCCGCACCGCCGCGACCTGCGCGGGCGAGTGCCCGTAGCCGGTGTCGTCGGGGTCGGCGGTGAGGCCGAACCGGCCCGCCCAGTCGCCACTCACCCAGATCTGCTCGGCGTCGAGCACCTCGGCGACGTGATGGTCCTGCACGCGGGTGAGGTGCCAGACCAGCCAGCCGATCGAGTTGTGGCCCGGTGCCGGCTCGTGTCGTAGTTGCTCCGGGCTGAGGCCGTCCACCGCAGCACGGACGAGGTCGGGCAGTCGGTCGTACGTCTCGGTCAGCAGATCACTCACGTCCACCAGGTACGCCTCCTGTTCGGTCTCCGGTCAGGTACCGCCGAGCGCGGTCGCCCAAACCTCGGCCGCTACGGTGATCGAATGGTCGCGGCGGTGGAGTTGTACCTGGACCCGGACGCCACCCGCCGGATCCGGGTGCTGTGGGACGCGCTGGAGACCGAGGGCGTGCGGAGCATGCGCTCGCTGCTGGAGCAACGTCACCGTCCGCACGTCTCACTGGCGGTGGCGCCCCGGTTCGACCCGGAACAGGTCGCCGCGGCCCTGCACGGGACGGTCGTGGCCGCTCCCCTGCGGCTCGAGTTCCAGCACGCCGGCCAATTCGTCGGTCGGGTCCTCTGGCTCGGTCCGACGCCCACCCCGGAGCTCCTGGCCCACCATCGCACGGTCCACGACCGGCTCGCCGCCGCCGGCATCCCGTTGGCCGAGCACTACCAGCCGGGCCGCTGGGTGCCGCACTGCACGCTGTCCATGCGTGTGCCGAACGCGCTGATGGCCGCCGCGGTACGCCGCTGCCTGGAGGTGTTGCCGCTGGCCGCGACAGTGGTCGGGGCGGCCCTCACCGACCACGCGCGGGGCATCGCCCATCCGCTGCCCTGACCCTCGGCGAAAATGTCCGGTTTGGCGGGCGACAGTCGGGAAACCGAAAAGAAGCGGTGGTTATGCGGCCTGACGTGGGATGGTTCGACGTAGATGCCGTCCTGCCGAGCGCGTTTCGCCCGGCCGGCGGCGCGGGGTCACGCCGCGCCGCCCACGGCGGCTTCGACGAGGAGGGGCAGTGCCTATGCAGGCTCAGCGCAGGCCACCGCGAGCGGAGCGGAGCCAGAGCCGGGACGACCGGACCGCCGGCGGTATGACCGGGGCGGCCACGCCCCTGACGATCTGGGCCGCCGCCGTCCTGCTCGGCCGGATCAGTGCCGGCGACGACGACGTCGAGGACGAACGGCACATCCTGCGCGGCATCGAGTGATCCTCACCGGGCGGCTCACAGCCAGCCACGCCGCTTGAAGATCAGATAGAGGGTGCCGCAGACCAGCAGCATCAGCAGCAGCGCGAACAGGTAGCCGAAGCGCCAGTGCAACTCCGGCATGTGGACGAAGTTCATGCCGTACACGGTGCCGATGAGCGTGGGAGCGAACAGGATCGCCGCCCAGGACGAGACCTTCTTCAGCTCCTCGTTCTGCGCGTAGCTGGCCGCCGTGAGGCTCCTCATCTCCTCGTTCTGCTGCTGCGAGACGAGTGTCGCGTTGACGGTGAGGATGTTCTGCAACAGGTGCCGGAACCCGTCCACCCGTTCCACCACCTGTGTCAGGTGGTCGGTGACGTCCCGTAGATAGCGGCGCAACTCCTCGTCCGTGTCGGCACTGCCCGCGCCGTCGGCCAGCGCGTCGAGCACCGCGAGCAGGGGTCGCGCGGCGCGCTGGAACTGGATCACCTCGCGGCTCAGGCCGTAGATGCGCCGGCTCGCGTTCGGGTCACCACCGAACACCTGGGTCTCGATCTCGTCGATGTCGTTCTCCAGCCCGGCCACGACCGGCGCGTACCCGTCGACGACCTGGTCGAGGATCGCGTACAGGACCGCCTCGGCGCCCCGGGCGAGCATCTGCGCCTCGACCTCCATGCGCCGCCGCACCGCGGCCAGGTCCGGCGCCTCACCGTGCCGGACGGTGACCACGAAGCCCGGCCCGATGAACAGGTGCAGCTCGGAGAACTCGACCTCCTCCCGGAGGTCGTCGTAGCGGGCGGCGCGCAGCACCACGAACAGGGTCTCCCCGTAGCGTTCCAGCTTGGGTCGCTGGTGGGCGTTGATCGCATCCTCGACCGCCAGGTCGTGCAGGCGGAACTCCCGCGCCAGCGAGGTGATCTGCTCGATGTCGGGCCGGTACAACCCGATCCAGGCCATCGCGCTGTCCTGCTCCTGCAGGCAGCGGTACGTCTCGGCGAGGCCGGACGGGGAGGCGAACCGGTGCCCACGGATGTAGACGGCGCTGTCCACCAGGCCACCGGCGGGCGGGGTGGGCGACTCCGAGGGCGGTGGCACGCCGACCCTGGTCTCGTACTCGTCGAGTTGGCGACCGAAGCCCCCACCCGGGCGGAAGCGACGGCCACCGACCATGCCCTGTCCCCTCCCCGGTGACGCCCGGTCCGGCACAACTCCCGCCACCCCGGGGGCCGCTGCTTCCCCCCTGTCCCGGGCCCGAAACCCGCTGTGGCGCGGGGTGGGTTCCCCGCACCGGCGGACGGGCGCCCCACCTCGGGCGGATACTCACGGTTACCAGGGGCGGGACTGACGGGGGACGCGCCGGTGGAGGTCGACAAGCGCGCGGGCCGGCTGCGGGAGTGGCTGCTGCGTGCCGGCGCCGAGGAGCCCGTGCAGCACCCGGGGCCGCACGGACGTCCACCGGAGCACCGGCACCACCCCTGGTGGAAGGTGATGTGCCTGACCGGTGTCGACTACTTCTCGACACTGGGCTACCAGCCGGGCATCGCGGCGCTCGCCGCCGGGGCGCTGTCCCCGGTGGCGACCCTGGTGCTGGTGCTGGTGACTCTGCTGGGCGCGCTGCCGGTCTACCGACGGGTGGCGGCGGAGAGTCCGCACGGCGAGGGCTCCATCGCGATGCTGGTACGCCTGCTGAGCTACTGGCCGGGCAAGTTGCTGGTGTTGGTGCTGCTCGGTTTCGCGGCCACCGACTTCATCATCACCATCACCCTCTCGGCCGCCGACGCGACCGCGCACATCGACGAGAACCCGTTCTGGCCGAGCGCGCTCAAGGGGTACGAGGTGCCGCTCACGCTACTGCTGGTGGCGCTGCTGGGCGCGGTGTTCCTCAAGGGATTCACCGAGGCCATCGGGATCGCCGTCGTCCTGGTCGCGCTCTACCTGACGCTGAACGCGGTGGTGGTGGCCGACGCGCTGTGGCGGGTGGTGACGCACCCGAGCGCGGTCGAGGACTGGACCACCGCGCTGACCACCGGCCACGGCGATCCGTGGATGGTGGTCGCCCTGTCGCTGTTGGTCTTTCCGAAGCTGGCGCTGGGTCTCTCCGGCTTCGAGACCGGGGTTGCCGTGATGCCGAGCGTGCGGGGCGATCCGCAGGATTCCGAGGCGCGACCGCTGGGCCGCATCCGTGGCGCTCGCCGGCTGCTCACCACCGCCGCCGTGATCATGAGCATCTTCCTGATCACCAGCAGCGTGACGACCACCATCCTGATCCCGCCGGAGGCGTTCCAGCCCGGCGGGCCGGCGAACGGCCGGGCGCTGGCCTACCTGGCGCACGCGCACCTCGGGGAGGTGTTCGGCACCGTCTACGACCTGTCCACCATCGGGATCCTCTGGTTCGCGGGGGCGTCGGCGATGGCCGGGCTGCTCAACCTCGTACCCCGTTATCTGCCCCGCTACGGCATGGCCCCGACCTGGGCACGGGCGGTCCGGCCACTGGTGCTGGTCTTCACGGCGGTGGCGTTCCTGATCACGGTCGTCTTCGAGGCCAGCGTGGACGCGCAGGGCGGGGCGTACGCCACCGGGGTTCTGGTGTTGATCACTTCGGCGGCGACGGCGGTGACCCTCGCTGCGGTGCGGCACCGGCAGCGCGGCCGCACGATTGCGTTCGGCACCATCGCGGTGATCTTCGTCTACACCACACTGGCGAACGTGGTGGAACGCCCCGACGGCGTCAAGATCGCGGCCTGTTTCATCGGCGGGATCATCGTGGTCTCGTTGCTCTCCCGGTTGTCCCGCGCCTTCGAGCTGCGGGTCGACCACGTCGAGCTGGACCCGGTCGCGACCCGGATGATCGACGAGCGCGACGGGCGGCGGATCCGCCTCATCGCGCACGAACCCGACGGCCGGGGCGAGGTGGAGTACCGCGCCAAGCTGGCGCAGACGATGGCGGACAACGACTTCCCCGACGACACCGACGTGCTCTTCGTCGAGGTGCACGTCTGCGACCCGTCGGACTTCGAGACCGAACTGGTGGTGACCGGCAGTCTGGTCGACGGCCGCTTCCCGGTGCTCAGCCTGACCAGCTCAGGGGTGCCCAACGCGCTCGCCGCCCTGCTGCTGGAGATCCGCGACCGGACCCGTCGACGCCCGCACATCTACTTCGAGTGGACCGAGGGCGGCCCGGGTCGCAACGTCCTGCGCTACCTGGCGTTCGGGCAGGGCGAGATCGCCTCGGTCACCCGGGAGATCCTGCGTCGTCACGAGCCCGATCCGCGCCGACGGCCCCACGTGCACGCCGGCTGACGGGAGTGCCGGCCGCCCATCTCCCCTGGTGAGCGTGGTCATAACGACTGGACGACCCACCCGTGCCTGCTGCTAGCCTCGGCGCAGGTCATGAGTGCCAGCGCGAAGCCCCGGCTCGCTGGCCGGCAACCCTCCTCCGCGGTGGGGTGCCCCGGGTGAAGACCAGGCACCGACAGGACGTCGGTGCAAGCGTGGCCTGGCACCCAGGTCAGCACAGACCCGGGAGAACCATGCGCATCCTCAGCACCACTCCACCGACCGACACCGCGGACATCCGCGCCGGTTGGCTCTCGCCGGCACTGACCCGGCGGCGGCACGTGGACATGATGCGAATGTGCAGCGCCGCGTGTCGTCGCGGCACCACGCACTAGCGCAGCCCTCCTCCCGAACCTCCCTCACCGGTACGCCCATCGGGCGCACCGCCGGCGACGCACATCAGTGCGTGCCGGGACGCGACCTTTTCGGAGACACCCGTGCGACTTCTTCCTGCCCTGACCCGTGCCACCGCCCTGGGCGCGGCCGCCGTCCTGGCCGCCACCGCGCTCACCGCCTGCGGCGGCGACAGCTCGTCCGACACCAGCGCCAACCCGTACGGCCTGGCACAGCCGGGCGTGCTGCGGGCCGGCACCCTGACCGACGCCCCGCCGAACGTGTACCTCGAGGACGGCAAGTTCACCGGCTTCGACAACGACCTGCTGACCGCCGTGGCCGGCAAGCTCGGCCTCCGGGTCGAGTTCGTCGGCACCGACTTCTCCGCGTTGCTCTCCCAGGTCAACAACCACAAGTTCGACGTCGGCAGTTCCTCGATCACCATCACCGAGGCGCGGAAGAAGACCGTCGACTTCGGCAACGGCTACGACTTCGGCTACTTCGGCCTGGACGTCCCGGCCGGCTCGCCGATCACCAGCTTCGAGCAGCTCGCCGGCAAGCGGGTCGTGGTGGTGCAGGGCACCGTGCAGGACGACTACGCCACCGGCAAGCAGCTCGACCCGGTGCGGGTGCCGGACTACAACGGCGCGATCAACCAGCTCAAGGCCGGCACCGCCGACGCGTGGATCGCGCCGGCGGAGATCGGCGAGAAGTCGGCCGCCGACAGCAACGGCAAGATCACCGTGGCGGCCAAGCAGCTCAGCCCGGCACCGACCGCGTACGCCGTCGCGAAGGGCGGCGACAAGCTGCGCGAGGCGCTGAACAAGGCTCTCGACGAGGTCATCGCGGACGGCACCTGGAACCGGTTGCAGGCCCAGTACTACCCGGGCCGACCGATCCCGGCGGATTTCAAGCCGGGCAGCGGCGCGGTGGCGGTGTCGACGGCTCCGTCCGCGTCGCCCGCCTCCTGAATACCCGGTGACGAGCGAGCAGGACGGTAGGAGAGGCGACCGATGGATCCGTTGAGCACCCTGTGGGAGACGTTCTTCGACTGGGAGGCGATGGGCGAAGCGCTGCCCGAGATGCTGACCGTCGGGTTGCCGAACACGCTGATCCTGGCGGTCTCCGCCGCCCTGCTCGGCTCGGTGCTGGGCCTGCTGCTGGCCGTCGCCGGGATCTCCCGCAGCCGGTGGTTGCGCTGGCCGGCGCGGGTGTACACCGACGTGTTCCGGGGGCTGCCGGCCGCGGCGACGATCCTGTTGATCGGCGTCGGGCTGGCACCGCTGGGCATGCAGGTCTGGGGACCGGACCCCTACCCGTTGGGGATCCTGGCGCTGTCGCTGATCGCCGCCGCGTACATCGGGGAGATCTTCCGCTCCGGCATCCAGTCGGTGGAGGCCGCCCAGTTGGAGGGGGCCCGCGCGCTCGGCTTCTCCTGGGGCGACGCGATGCGGCTGGTGATCATTCCGCAGGGCATCCGGCGGGTCCTGCCGGCCTGGGTCAACCAGCTCATCGCACTGATCAAGGACTCCAGCCTGGTCTACTTCCTCGGCCTGGTGGCCAGCCAGCGGGAGCTGTTCCGGATCGGGCAGGACTACGCGGCCACCACCGGCAACGAGTCCGCGCTGCTCCTGGCCGGCCTCTTCTATCTGGCGCTGACAGTTCCGCTGACGCACGTCGTCAACTGGATCGACAGGCGGTTGCGTCACGGCCGGCCAGCCGTCGCGCCGACCGACGAGGACGACGACCTCCCGTTGCCCGCCACTGTCCAGGGAGACCGGCGATGACCACCGACACCACCACCTCGGTCAGCCTCGACGTACGAGACGTGCACCTCGCCTTCGGGCCGAACCGGGTGCTGCGCGGCGTCGACCTCACCGTGCCGCGCGGGGGGACGGCCTGCGTGATCGGCCCGTCCGGGTCCGGCAAGTCCACCCTCCTGCGCACCATCAACAGGCTGATCGAGCCGGACCGCGGCGACGTGCTGTTGGACGGGCGCAGCGTGCTGGCCGACGACCCGGACAGCCTGCGGCAGCGGGTCGGCATGGTCTTCCAGCAGTTCAACCTGTTCCCGCACATGAGCGTGCTGCGCAACGTCACCCTCGCGCTGCGCCGACTCCGCAAGCTCGGCGAGGACGAGGCGGAGGCCGTGGCCCGGGCCCAACTGGACCTTGTGGGGTTGGCGGCCAAGGCCGACGCACGCCCGGCGCAGCTCTCCGGCGGTCAGCAGCAGCGGGTGGCGATCGCCCGGGCGCTGGCGCTACGGCCCGAGGTGATGCTCTTCGACGAGGCCACCTCGGCACTCGACCCGGAGCTGGTCAAGGGCGTGCTCGGGGTCATGGCCGACCTGTCCGCCGCGGGCATGACCATGGTGGTGGTCACCCACGAGATGGGCTTCGCCCGGCAGGTCGCCGACACCGTCGCCTTCATGGACCGGGGCGTGGTGCTGGAGGCCGGCCCGCCCGAGGCGGTCTTCGAACGGGCCGAGCATCCTCGGCTCCGCCGGTTCCTGTCCCAGGTGCTCTGAGTCGCGGCGGCACGTCGACTGTCACTCGTTGGGTCCGCGCCCCAGCAGCCGGATCTCCTCGTTGTCCAGGGCGGCCTGGAGCTCCTGAAGCACCAGATCGTCGATCTCCCGGTTGTCGCGCAGGCGGGTGACCTCCCGACGTTTGTGAGCGAGGACGCGCAGGCGCAGCCGACGTTCGAGGCGGCGCTCCTCGGCGGTGCTCCCTCCGCTCTCGTTGAGGTCCTCCAGGTGCCTCTGGTACTCGGCTCGCAGCCGATGGACCGACTCCTCCTGCGCGCCGACCTCGGCCGCCACCTGGGGCAGAGCGGCGAGGCCCGCCTCGGTGGCCCGCCGCCGGGCATGCCGGGCCTCGTCGACGCGTTCGGGGTCGCCGACCAGTCCCGCCCAGCGCACGACCAGCGGCAGGGTGGTCCCCTGGAGCAGCATGATCAGCACGATCACCAGCGCGGTGACGAAGATGATCAGGTCGCGCTCGATCACCGGTTGACCGGCGACGGTCACCGTTGGTACGGCCAGGGCGGCGGCGAGCGACACCGCGCCCCGGAACCCGGACCAGCCGGCGACGGTTCCCACCCGCCAGGCCGAGGGCCCCTGGCTCGGGTCCATGATCCGGCGACGTCGCAGCCTCGCGATCTGCGAGGTGAGGTAGACGAACAACAGCCGGGTGCCGATGACGACGAGCGTCACCACGAGCACGATCACCAGAGCGCGCTCGGGCGAGGTACTGGTGATGCCCCGCACCGCGCGGGGTATCTGCGTGCCGAGAAGGACAAACAGCCCACCGTTGATGAGGAACGTGGACAGGTCCCAGAACGCGTACGCCAGCACCCGGGACCGGGCGCGGATCACCCGTGGACCGGCGTAGGACAGCACCAGACCGGCGACCACCACCGCCAGCACACCGCTGGCGTGCACGGCGTCGGCCAGCAGGAACGCGGCGAACGGCGTGAGCACGCTCAGCGCGCCCTCCCGAAGCGGGTCGTCGAGCCGTTTGCGGACCAGCACCACGGCCGCCCCCACCAGCACACCGGCCAGTACGCCGCCGACGCTGGCGCCGACGAATTCCTCGCCGACGCCCAGCACGCCCGGGTCCGCGCTGTGGACGAGCAGACCCACGGCCACCGCGAAGACCACCAGGGCGGTGCCGTCGTTGATCAGACTCTCGGCGTGCAGGGTGGTGAGCAGCTTTCGGGGCAGCCGTTTCGCGAGCCCGGTGACCGCCGCGGCGTCGGTCGGGGCGAGGACGGCGCCGAGCACCCAGGCGGCGGCGGGGTTCACCCCGAACGCCTGCGCGGTGAACGACACGGTGACCATGGTGAGGACCACCAGCACCACGGCGAGCGACCCGATCACCGGGAGGTTGGCCCGGATCTCGCGCAGACTGATGGTGAGGCTCTCCCGGTACAGGATCGCCGGTAGGAAGATCAGCAGCACCAGGTCGGGTTCCAGGGTCACCTCGGACAGCGGGGGCGTCAGGCCGAGCAGCACCCCGAACGCGATGAGCAGGACCGGCGGGGCCACCCGGTACCGTCCGCCGAGCGTGGTGCCGATCAGGACGGTGACGCCCAGCACCACGATCATGACGAGCGCCTGCACGGCGTACCCCCTCGATCGTCGCCGGCGGCGGACGCGCCGGTCATCCCATCTGACCGCACCCACCGACGGGTTCCGAGGAAAATCGGCAAGTCGCCGTGGACGGCGAACGGCGATCAGCGGGCAGGGGTGGTGGTCCGGGCCCGGTCGCTGACCGCGCGGGCGACCCGGCGATGCGCAGCCGATTCCTCCTCGCGGCCCAGTGCGCCGGCCAGGGCGGCGAGGTGCCCGGCCACCGGGCCGACGGTGAGCACTCCGCTGCCGGCAGCCAGTTCCTCCGCCGCCGGCAACAGTTCGGCGTGGACCCGTTCCATCGTGGCCCGGTCACCGAGGGCACGCGCCGCCCGACCGACGAGGCAGAGGCGCACCTCCCTCAGAAGATCGTGCGGCCCTTCCGGAAGTGCCCGCACGGCCGCTGCCGCAGCGTCCCGGTCGCCGTCGGCGAGCAGCAGCAACGGCCGGACCCACGGCTCGTGCGGCCCCCAGTCCGTACCCGCCCAGCCCAGGCCGGGAAGCGGCTGGTCGAGACCGTCGGTCCCGTCGTCGACGGATTCGGCCAGCCGCAGGCCGAGCAGCGCGAGCGGGAGCAGCCCACGGGTCAGGCCCGGCATACCGTCCGCGGGCAGGTGGCGGGCCGCCGCGTGGAAGGCGTCCGCCGCCGAGGCCGCCTCGCCGTCGAGAGCCAGGCGCAGAGCGGCGAACCACCTGGTGAACACCGCGACCAACGGCAGCTCGTACCGCTCGGCGAGGCGGTCGGCGGCACGGGCGTGCTCGTCGGCTGCGGGCCGGTTGGCCAGCGCGCAGTACGCCTGGACCAGCACGAGGTGGCCGAGCACCTCGAAGGTCACCAACTGGTGCCGAGCGGCCAGGTCGACCAATTCGCGACCGATGCGGGCCCGGTCACCGGCCAGGCCGACGCGCTGGAAGGTGTGCATGAAGCGGGCGTTGAGCGCGAAGGCCAGCAACCCGGGGTCGCCGACCGTTCGGGCGAGGGTCTCGGCCTCGTACGCCGCCCGGCGACCACTGTCGGTGGTGGTGCCGCGCAGCTCCAGCGCAAGGGTGCTCAGGAGTCGGCTGCGCCGCGCCGAGCCGGTCGGGCCGAGAGCGCTCAAGGCCTGCTCGGCGGCTCGGACGATGTGCCCGGAGAGCCTGTCGTCGTCGTTGCGCGTCCAGATGGCGGGTACGTCGAAGCCGGCCAGCACCTCCTCGATCAGCAGCGGATCACCGACCGACTCGGCGGCGGCGATCGCCTCGGCACGTCGCCCTCTCGCCTCGGAAAGCCGCCCGGTCACGGCCAACGCGCGCCCCAGACCGAGCAGTGCGGTCAACCGCTCACGCTGCTCGACGCCGCCAGCCCGGTCGTACGCCTCGATCACCTGCCGCCACAGGCGGGCCGCCTCGTGCGGGTTGCCGCCACGTTCGGCCTGCTCGGCAGCCGTGCGGGCGTACGCCCCGGCGCGACCGGCAGCCACCCGTCCACCGGCGCTGAGCAGGTGGTGCGCGATCGCGGCGGGCTCGACCGGATCTCGTTGTCGCAGCGCTTCGGCGATCGTCGCGTGCCAGGCGGCACGACGCGGTGTGGACAGGTCGGCGTAGAGCGTGTCGCGGACCAGGATGTGGGTGAAGCGCAGCTGACCGTCGGGCTCCCGCTCGGCGAGGAAACCGGCCTGCAGGGCGCGGTCGACGGCGTCCAGCACGACTGCGTGGTCGCCCGCGAGGGAGGTGAGGATCTCCAGGTCGAGGTCCCGGCCGAGCACGGCGGCCTGCCGCAGCACGGTGCGCGTCGGCGTGGGTAGCTGCGCCAGCCGGTGCCGGATCACGTCGCGCACCCCGGGCGGCACCGAGGCCAGTGCGGTCTCCCCCTCGCTCGCGTACAGCTGGGCCAGCTCGCGGACGAAGAACGGGTTGCCTCCGCTGCGGTCGTGGATCAACTGGGCGGTGCTCGGGGCGAGTGCCGCGCCGACGACGGCGCGGGCCAACTCACCCGTCGCCGACGCGGAGAGGCCGGCCAGGTACTCCCGGGTCGGTTCCAGCCCGGCGACGCGGGCCAGCGCGGCGGTCAGCTCCGGACTGATCTCGGTGGCCCGGTAGGTGCCGAGAACGAGCACCGGCCCGGTGGCCGGGTGTGGACCGGTGAGCAGGGCGGTCAGTAGGTCCAGGGTGTCACCGTCGGCGCGGTGCAGGTCGTCGAGGACCACGAGCAGCGGCCCCCGATCGGCGACCGCCGCGATCAACGACGCCACCGCCCGGTGCCGACGGAATCGCCCACCGGCGGGGTCGCCCGGTTCGTCGGTCGGACCGGGGGCCTCCACCAGTCCGGTGAGCGCGTCGGTGACCTGGGTCCACGGCCAGGCCGGCGGGGCTCCCTCGTACTCCGGGCTGCGTCCCCACGTCGTGGTCCAGCCCTCGTCGGCGAGCTGCCGGGCCACCGTCTCGGCCATCGCGGTCTTTCCGGCACCCGGGTCGCCGCCGAGGAGCGCGAGGGTGGGCGTGCGGCGTCGGCGCGTGGCGTCGGCGGCGTGCCGTAGGCGGTCCAGCTCCACTGCCCGGCCGACGAACGGACGCCGCCGCGCCGGCCCCGGTGCTGCGGGCTCCCGGTGGCGGGGAGTGGCAGCGTCATCGAGGACCGGGGTGAGATGCGGCGCCTGGGCCAGGACGTCGGCTTCCAGCCTCTGCAACTCGGGCCCGGGGTTCACTCCCAGTTGCGTCACCAGGACGTCGCGCGCCTCGCGAAGCGCAGCGAGGGCGTCCCCCTGCCGACCGGCGCGGTACCGGGCCACCGCGAGCAACCGCCAGGCGTCCTCCCGCAGCGGATGGCTGGCCAGGTGAGCCGGCAGGTCGGCGGCGGCTTCGTCCGGCCGGCCCAGTGCCAGCAGCGCCTCCGCCCGCCGCTCGACGGCCAGCATGCGCAACTCGTCCAGGCGGTTGATCTCCGCCGCCGCCCAGATCTCGTTAGCGCAGTCCGCGTACGCGGGGCCCCGCCAGAGCCGGAGTGCCTCGTCCAGGGCGGTCAGGGCCTGCGCGGGACGTCCCGCCGCGAGAAGTGGACCCGCCTCGCCGACGGCTGCCTCGAACCGGCCGGCGTCCACCGCGTCGGGGGCGACCCGCAGCACGTACCCCGGTGGCTCGGTGACCAGGATCCGGGGCGGCTGTCGGGGTGGCCGGTCGGGCTCCAGTGCCCGGCGCAGGTCGGCGACGAAGGTCCGGATCGCGCCCACCGCGCCGTCCGGCGCGTCCTCCCACAGGTCGTCGACCAGGCGCCGCACCGGCACCACCCGCCCGTGGGCGATCAACAGCCGGGCCAGCACCAGGCGCTGCCGGTGCCCGCGCAGCGGTGCCGGGCCACGCTCGGTGACGGCGGTCACCGGCCCGAGGACGCCGAAGGTCACCGCGTCCGGTGCGGTCGGCTGCCTGGTCATGGCACCAATCTAGGCGAGGGCCCGGCCGGCGCTGATCCGA
The DNA here is from genome assembly GCF_053592955.1 of Micromonospora sp. NPDC002411. Classification (NCBI taxonomy): domain Bacteria; kingdom Bacillati; phylum Actinomycetota; class Actinomycetes; order Micromonosporales; family Micromonosporaceae; genus Micromonospora; species Micromonospora sp. NPDC002411. Next base: position 21,797 of record NZ_JBSFBM010000022.1, read on the forward strand.
CGCTGACCGCTTGCTGATCAGTGCGGAGAAGGCTCGACGACGTACGACGACGTGGGGCCACCGCCCCCGCCGGCACTGCTCACCAGAGAGGTTCTCCCGTGGACCCCAGGATCAACGGATTCGACTACCGGCGCGTGACCGTCGCCGACGGTGTGACGCTCAACGTCGCCGTCGGCGGATCCGGACCCGCTGTCGTGCTGCTGCACGGTTTCCCGCAGACCCACCTCATGTGGCGGCACGTCGCGGCCGACCTGGCCGCCGACCACACCGTCATCTGCCCCGACCTGCGCGGCTACGGGGACAGCGACAAGCCCGTCGACACCGACGGCACCGGGTACGCCAAGCGGACCATGGCCGCCGACGTCGTGGCGCTGGCCGGCGCGCTCGGTCACGAACGGTTCGCGCTGGCCGGCCACGACCGGGGTGCGCTGGTCGCCTTCCGCGCCGGCCTGGACCACCCGACGGCGATCAGCCGGCTGGCGTTGCTCGACGTGGTGCCCACCCTGGACATGTGGGAGGTGCTGCACGGCACCTCGGCGGCGGTCGCGTTCCACCTGTACCTCATGGCGCAGCCACCCGGACTGCCCGAGGAGTTGATCGGTGGGAGCCCGGACGCTTTCTTCGGCCACTTCCTGGACGTCTGGACGCGTGACCCGGAGGCCCTGCCGGCGGACGTGCGGGCGGCCTACCTGCGTGCGTCCCGTGACGCGGTCACCTCGATCATCGCCGACTATCGGGCGTCGGCCGGCATCGACGTGGCCCACGACAGCGCCGACCGGGCGGCCGGCAATCAGCTACGCATGCCGGTGACGGTGCTCCAGCAGGACTGGGGGGCCGCGCTGGGCTATGACGCGGCCAGGGTGTGGCGGGCCTGGGCGCCCGACCTGGAGCACCGGACGGTCACCTCTGGGCACTTCATGGCGGAGGAGGCACCGGCCGAGGTGGTCCGGGCGCTGCGGGCCCTGCTCGACCGCTGACCGAGCGGAGGCCCGACCGCACCGCCGTCACGCTCGGTAAAATATGTGACACTCCTGGTCACCGAGCTGGCGGTGCGGTCGACCCGCCGCGCTCCGTCCGGCCCGGTGTGCCGAAAACGGGCCTTACCCGGCTCTGACCTGCGGTAATGCGACGTGACACGCAGTGGACGACAACCGGGCATCGGTGATACACAAGCAATTACCGGCAGCCAACGACGTCGAGTCGCTCCATCTTCTCGCCTTACGACCGTCCATCCGCACCGCAACCGGCGTCGGCATGCCGCTCCAGAGTCGCGAGCGGACGGCACCGGCCCGCTGGGGCCGCTGCGGAAGGCCGTTCCTCGACCAAGGAGTTGCCGTGGGAACCCTCCGTATCCGATCCCGACACCAACCGTACGAGATCGCTGTCCTGATCGCGGCACCCGTGTGTGGCGTTCTGATGATGACCCTCGACGTCCGGCCGACCTCTGTGCAGACGGCCATGCCCGGGCCCATCCAGGTCGCCTGGGAGCTGGGGCTGATCGCGGTGGGTGTGGGCGGGTTGCTGGGCATCCTGTGGCCCGGCCGGCTCTCCACCGGGCTCGGCCTCGAACTCGCGTCGGTCCTGGTGCTGGGCACGATCACCGGCATGTACGCGGTGGCCCTGGTGGCCATATCGGGTCGACAATCCCTCGTCGCGACGTCGTTCGTCATGGCGGTGACGCTCGGGTCGCTCTGGCGGGCCGCGCAGATCGCCGTCGACCTGCGCCGCCTGGCCCGGGCTTGCGAGGTTGTGAGTTACGAACCCCTGCAGGTAGGTGTCACGTGATGACCTCCCCGGCGCCGGCCGCACCGCACTGGGTGCAGATGGCGCTCAGTGTGCTCGGCATCCTCGGTGGCAGCACCGGCCTCGCCGCGATCGCCACAGTGATGGTGCAGCGCGGCAAGTTCAAGGCCGACGCCGCCGACACCCTCACCGAGGCCGCTCTCACCCTGGTGCAGCCGTTGCAGACGCGGATCACCCAGTTGGAGGGCGAGGCGCTCACCGCACGATCCGAGCTGGGCGTGCTCCGCGAGCAGGTCAACCAGTTGCAGTTCGTGGTCCGGGTACTCACCCGGACGTTGGACCGCTGGCGGGCCGCTATCCGTGCCCCAGACGCCACCCTGCGGAAGGTCCGCGCGATGGTGGCGGAGACCGACCGTTCGCCCGAGGATCCCTGAGCCGCATCGAGTCCGCGCACTGCCGCCCGTGGTCTGGAGGCCTCAGCCAGAACGACGGAGGCGGCCCACGAGCTCGCTCACCGCCGCCCGGAACTCGGGGTCGGACTCGCCCGGGTGGTGACCCCGCATCGGCGGCGGACGGCGCTCCCCCAGCGCTGGCAGCAGGTCCGACGGATCCCGCAACCGCCGGTCGACCCGGCCGGCCGGATCGGTCGGGTCCGGAGGTGGATCACCGGGCCGGTGGGCGGCGAAGATCCAGCCACCGATGGGGTCGGTGTCCCGCCACAGGTTGAGCCATCGCCACTCGACCCGCTCCCCGACCTGCCGCAGCACCTCCTCGTTCAGGTAGGCGGGGAAGATCCGGGCGTACAGGCGGTCCAGCGGCGATCCGTAGGTGAGCAGCGCGACCCGCGCACGGACGCGCGGAGGCAGCCGCAGCACAGCGAGAGCGAGCAACGCGGACCCGTGGCTGTGCCCACAGAGCAGCACCCCGTCGTGCCGCTCGGTCAGTTGGGTGATCCGGTGCGCCAGCTCCGGTACCGCCCGGTCGGCGTAGCTCGGAGGCGCGAACGGGTGCGCGGCCCGGGGCCAGAAGGTGCCCAGGTCCCACAGGATGCCGACGTGCCGGCGGAACCACGGCGTCCGGTAGGCGAACACCCCACCCAGGAGCAGGGCGATCACCGCCGCCGCCGCGAAGTAGCTACCCAGGGCAAGCCCCATGCCGACCACTCCGACCGGAAGCCCGAGAAACCGCGTCGCCAGTTCGTCGGGTGTCAGGTCGAACAGCCGCAACAGGCCTGCGGCCAGTCCGATAAGCGTGAGCGTCGCCCACGCGACGGCGAGCAGTCCCACCCACTCGACGAACCGCGCGCGGGCGACCGCCTTCGTCACCTGACGCAGCCGCCCGACGCCCTCCGGTGTCACCGTCGAGAAGTCGCGGGCCGTGACCGCTGCGGCAGCGCGGCGACGGCGTCGCCGAGTCGTCAGGGTCAACGCGACGCACACCAGGACACCGACGGTGACGTGCAGGAAGAACGCCAGGAGCGTCCACTGGTACGGCACCGGCGGCCCGCCGTCGCCGCGGTAGCCGTCCAGCAGGTTCCCGCTCTGGTAGACGAGGTTGGCGGAGAACGCTCCGGCGAGGCCGACCGCGAAGGCCGCGACCACCGCCGAGCCCAACCCCCGCGACAACGCACGGCGACGGTCCCCACGGCCGTGGTGCCACAGCACCAGCGCACTCAGCGACACCAGCAGGATCATCTCTCCGAGCAGCGCCCAGGTCGCGATGGTGTCGTAGCCGGGCAGGGCGGCCGCCGAGGGCCAGGCCCGCTCGTCCAGGACGATGGCGGCGAGGGTGGCCGCGGTCAGGCCGACGGCCACCGCGCGTAGCGTCTCGGCGGTCCGGGTGACCATCCACGTCATTGCCGCCCGATCGAGCAGGCCGGGCACGACGAGCAGTCCGGCGCAGCCGAGCAGCACCGCGAGGCTGAGCGTCAGCAGCAGGGCGGTCACGGCAGTCGCGCCGCCTGATACTCGGGCGGCGAGCAGTATCAGATCGAGCATGGCGAGCGCGGCGGCCACGTGGATCGCCCGCAACCGACCCACCAGCGGCTCGACGGCCCACAGGGGTTTGCCGGCCGGGCGGGGCCGTCGGGTGCCGAGCAACCGGAGGAACGCGACGGCGGCGATCGGCAGGAGCGACAGGACTGCCAGCCGCAACCCGACCTGACGCCCGTCGAGCCCGCCCACCGCGTCGAACGGGCCCCTGCAGCGCGTCGCGCCGAGACACCGCCAGGCGAGCAGGTCGAGGGCGACTCCGGCGGTGGACACCACGTACAGCACTGTGAGGTCAAGCGCGAGGAGCCGGCACAGCATGGTGACCCAGGCGCCGCTGCGGCGGGCCGTGGGCCGCATCCACACCGCCAGGTTGCTGAGCATGAACGGCAGCAGGAGGACCAGGGAGAGGGTCCGGGCCACGGTGCCCGAGGGCAGATCACCCCAGCGGTACGCCTCGAGCGTCACCCCGTCCGGGCCGCCGCCGTCGGACCGTTCGGCGCGGTGGAAGCCCCCGCTGTCGTCGCCGGCGACCTGCCGGGCCGGCCCCTGACCGAGAATGATTCCGGGCTCCGCCCCGGACACACCGTGCACCCGCAACTCCACCACGTCGCGCACACGCGGTGGGTCGCCGTGCTGCCCTGTTTCCTCTGCCATCGCGCGGCTACCGGTCCGGCCGGCTGGCCGCGTCGTACCGTTGCGCCGTCCGCCACAGTATGGGCATCGCGTCGACCAGGACGATCAGCAGCAACACCCCGGCGATTACCGCGCTGCTGACGAGCTGCGTGAGTTTCCAGGTCGCCAGCCCGGCCACGATGATCGCCGGCACACCGATCAGTCGCGCCCAGGGCAGACCGCCGTCGACAGCGGCCGCGAGCAGGATCCGGGCGGTGAGGAACAGCGCCGGGCCGATCACGCCGACGGTCAACTGTCCGTTGTCACGGCCACCCGGGTCATCGATCGTCATCTCCATCGCGACCGAGGTAGCCAGGACCCCGGCGATCATGACCAGGTGCAGGTAGCCGGCCATGAGCGCCAGCATGCTGCCCGGCGGCCCGGCCGCCACGACGGCGGCGCCCAACCGCGTGCCGGCGGGCACCAGGTAGAGCCGGGCGAGAGCCACCGCGGTCACGAACGCCAGGGCGAACGCCACTGTGCTCTCCCGGTCCATGCCGGAGCCGCTGTACGTCACGCCGGCGATCAGGATCAGCTCACCCAACGCGATGATGAAGATCTGCTGGTAGCGCTCGGAGAGGTGATCTCCGTTCACCTGAAGCTCCGGCCAGGTGCTGCGCCCGAGCCACGGGAAGGGCCAGCGCAGCCGTGCGAGGGCGTACTCCAGCAGCAGGGCGAGCGCCCAGAGGATCTCCCTAGCCGGGGCGACGAACGCCCCGACGATCCAGAGCACGCCGGAGATCGCGAACCAGATCGCCACCCGCGCGCTGCGCGACTGCAGCCGATGCCCCCGCAGCGCCGGGAGCAACAGCGCGCCCCGGCCCAGGTGGATGGCGACGTAGGCGACGGCGAACACCAGGGCGTGGGAGTCGAACGCGGTGGGCACGGCGGCGGCCATCAGCAGACCGCCGAACATCACCCAGAGCAGGAGTACGACGATCAGCGGGGCACGAGGGTCGAACCAGTCCGCCGACCACGCGGTCACGAACCACACCCACCAGAGCGCCGCCAACAGGATCAACACCCGGAAGCCGCCGCCCATGCTGAGGTCGTCGAGCAACACCCGGGACAGCCGGGTCAGCGCGAAGATGAACGCCAGGTCGAAGAAGAGTTCCAGGAACGACGTCCGGCGGGGATTCTCACGGCGCTGGAGCAGCCGGTTGGCAAGCCCGTTCGTCATCGCCCGCCTTCCCTGACGTCAACTGCCGCCCCAGTCGTACCACCTGGGCAGCCGGGCTCGGGCGCGTTCTCCCAGGCCCGGCCCTCGTCCTCAGCGGCCGCTGGAGAGGGCGGCCTGGGACATCAGGTCCGACGCCACGTCCCAGAGCCGCTCGGCGTTGCCCGGGTCGACCGCGTACGCGGCCACACCGGTGTAGTCGGCTGGCCGCTCGGTGACGACCGCGGCCTCGGCACAGTCCTCGAAGTAGCGACCGCCGATGCCGTCGAGCAGCGGGGATGCGGCGAGCAGCACCGAGGTCGCGGCACCCTGCTGCGGGGTCTTCTGCCGCTCCTTCGGGGTCCGCAGCCCACCGGTGTGCTTCTGCAGGCCGGTGGCGATGGCTCCGGGGTTCAACGCGTTGGCGTAGATGCCCTCGCCGGACCAGCGGCGCGTCGCCTCGACGGCGAGCAACGCCTCGGCGCTCTTGGACTGCCCGTACGCCAGCAACGGGTCGTACGGGCGGAACGCGAAGTGCAGATCATCGAAGATCACGGGGGAGAACAGGTTGCCGCTGGAGCTGACCGACACGACCCGGGCGCCTCCGGCGGCGGCGAGCGCGTCGTGCAGGCCGACGGTCAACGCGAAGTGCCCCATGAAGTTGGTGGCGAACTGCATCTCCCAGCCCTCGGCGGTGCGCTCCAACTCCGGCAGCGCCATGATCCCAGCGTTGTTGACCAGGATGTGCAGCGGCTGGTCCCAGTCGGCGACGAATCGGCGTACCGAATCCTGGTCGGCCAGGTCCAATTCGCGGACGGTGACCCGGTCCGCGCCAATACTGGCCGCGATGTCGGCCGCGGCCTGCTCACCGGCGGCGACCCGGCGGACCCCGAGCACCACCTCGGCGCCGGCGGCGGCCAGCGAGCGGGCGGTCTCGACGCCGATCCCGGCGGCCCCTCCGGTGATGACGGCCCGCCTGCCGGTCAGGTCGACCCCGGCGACGACCTCGTCGGCGGTCGAGGCGAAACCAAACGGGGTCACGATTCGCTCAGTCATCTCTGTCCCATCTTCCGATCACGCTTATGCCAGCCACTGTCACCCAACCAGCGGGCGATGTCCGGGTCCTGGTTTTCCTGGTAGTGGCAGGACCAGGATGGGCGGCCGGTCGCCGCTCCTACGATGGGCTGGTGAGCACGGCCGGCCCGCTCGGCGAGTACCTGCGTGCCCGGCGCGAGCTGATCGGGCCGGGCGACGTCGGGCTGCCCGCGCACGGCCGTCGCCGGGTGCCCGGCCTGCGTCGTGAGGAGGCGGCCCTGCTCGCCGGCATCAGCGCCGACTACTACCTGCGGTTGGAGCAGGGCCGGGACCGGCACCCGTCGGCGCAGGTGCTCGACGCGCTGGCCCGCGCGCTGCTGCTGGACGCGGAGGCCACGGCGCATCTGCACCGCCTCGGCGCACCGGTCCCGGCCCGCCGCCCGGCGCGACGGCCGGAGCGGGTGCCGGCGGGAGTCCGGCAGTTGGTCGGGTCGTGGACCGAGACACCCGCGTTCGTGCACGGTCGGTATCTGGACGTGCTCTTCGCCAATCCCCTGGCGACCGCTTTGGCACCCATCTTCACCGCCGGGGTGAACCTGCTGCGCGCGGTCTTCCTGGACCCGAGCGTGCCGGCGCTCTACCCCGCCCTCACGGCGGTCGCGGCGAACGCGGTGGCCGGACTGCGCGCGCAGGTCGGCACCGAGACGGACGACCCCCGGCTCACCGAGCTGGTCGACGAGCTGACGGCCGGCAGCGAACGGTTTCGCCGGTTGTGGGCTCGACACGACGTCAGCGCCCGCGCCGGCGGTGGATTGCGGGTGTTCCACCATCCGCAGGTGGGCGAGTTGGAGTTGCGCTACGAGAAGTTCACGATCAGCGGCACCACCCAGTCGCTTGTCGTCTACCACGCCGAGCCGGGCAGCGCGTCGGCGCGCACCCTGGCCCGGCTGGCAGTGCCAGCGGTGCCGGGTTAGCCGGCGGTCGCCCGCTCGGCGACCACCACCGAGATTCCGTCGAGGACGCGTTGCAGACCGAACTCGAAGGCGTACTCCGGGCCGTACGCGGCGCCGTGCTGCTGGCCTGCGGCGGTGCCGACCCGGGAGGCGGTCGGGTACGCGTCCGCCGTCATGAACGTCTCCAGCCAGGGCGCGTGCGACTGCCACCACTGGCCGTCGGTCATACCGGTCTCGCGTTCCAGGTCGACCACCTCGGAGGCGGCCCGTGCCGCGCTCTTCACGTGGCCGAGCACCAGGGTGAGCACCGCGTCCATCTCGACGTCGCTGAGCCCGATGTCGGCAACCGCGCCGAGCTCGTGGTCGTACTTCGCCACCAGGTGCGGGCCGAGCACCGGTCGGGTCGTCTCGGCCCGCAACATCCAGGGATGCCGCTGGTAGAGCGCCAGGTTGTCGCGCGCGATCCGTTCCAGCCGGGCCCGCCAGTCGCCCTCGACGGTGGGGCGCGGCATCTCGCCGTACGCGCTGTCGATCATGACGGCGACGAGTTCGGCCTTACCCGGCACGTAGGTGTAGACCGACATGGTGCCGACACCCAGCGCCTCGCCGACCCGACGCATTGTCAACGCGTCGAGACCCTCCGCGTCGGCGATGTCGATCGCGGCCCGAACGATCCGATCGACGCTGAGCCCGGGCCCCGCGCTGCGGCTGGCCGGCTCCGTGGTGCGCCAGAGGATGGCCAGGCTCCGGGCCGGGTCCGCAGTCGCCTTACGCTCACTCGCCATGGTGCGGTCATCCTAACAACGCGGGCGTACGCCGTACGCCGCGCCGCTGGCGCGCGCTCGCACCCTGCCGCCGAGGTCCGGTCACACGGCCTCGCGGTCATCGGACAGTGCCGGGCCGGCGGCGGCGGGCACCAGGTGTCGTACGTCCGGTTCGCCGTCGGTCAGCTCCCGGGCCCGTTCCTCGGTCGCGCGGTCCTCGCCCGTCAACCGGCCGCCGTGCTGGCGCAGGTGTTCGTCCCAGGACGGCACCAGGTACACCTCAACGAACCGGTCTGTCGTCTCCGCCGGCCGGAACAGCCCCCAACGCATCGCGCCGGTGCGCTGGCGCGCGCCGCGTACCAGGTCCATAGCCGCCAGGAACGGCTCGGTCCGCTCCGGCCGCACGGTGTACTGCACCATGACCAGCACCGGCCCCACCCCCGGATCCGGCTCGTGCGCCAGGTGCAGTTGGGGCCAGTAGGCGGCCGGTTCCCGGTTCACCGCCCGCAGGTTCGGCAAGGGCCAGATCCGACTCGTCACGGTGCCGACGAACATCAGCGCCGCCGCCGCGAGGTAGGCGATAGCCAACCCGGCCATGTCGGCCACGAGCCCCCAGATGAGCGCGCCGACCGCCTGCCCGCCAGCGAAACAGACCTGGTAGACGGCCAGACCTCTGGCCCGTACCCAACTGGGCAGGAAGAGCTGCATCTCGGCGTTGACGTTGGCCAGCACCGTCACCCAGGCCATCCCGGCGGGCAGCAGGGCGAGCAGCACCAGTGGCACCGCGTCCACGGTGCCGACCACGGTCAGCGCCACGGTGAACAGCGCCCCGGCGGTCAGCAGGAGCTGGTTGGCCGACAGGCGGGTGCGGATCACCGCCAGCAACACGCCACCCGCGATGGCACCCACGCCGAGGGCGGCCAACAGCAGCCCGTACCCGCCGGAGCCCAACCCCAGTCGCCGGCTGGCCACCAGCGGCAGCAACGCCCACAGCGAGCTGGCCGGCACGACGAAGACCAGCGCGCGGCGCAACAGCCGGCGCACGGTCGGCGAGTGGCGTACGTAGCGGCTCCCTGCGCGTAACGCGGCGGCGAACCGCTCGGGCACCTCGACCGCGCGGGCGTCGCCGGGCCGCCAGCGCCACAACGCGTACGTGAACACTCCGAACGCGATGGCGTTGAGGCCGAAGACCGGGGCTACACCGGTGCGGGCGATCAGCACGCCGGCCACGGCCGGCCCGACGGCCCGCGCCACGTTCACGCTGATCGAACCGAGCGCGGACGCCGACCGCAGCTGGTCCTGTGGCACCAGCTCCGGGATCACCGCAGCCCAGGCCGGCAGGGTGAGCGCCTGCCCGACCCCGAACGCGAAGGTGAGGGTGAGCAGCAGCGCCGGGGGCATCCGGTTGGTCAGGGTGAGCAGCGTCAACAACACCGCCACCGCCACCAGGAACAGCTGCACGGCGATCAGCAGGTGCCGGCGGTCGAAGCTGTCGGCCAGTACACCGGCGGGCAACGCCAGCAGCAGCACCGGCAGCAGGCTCGCGGTCTGGACCAGCGCGACCAGTGTGGATGCGTTGGAGTGGTGGATCAGCAGCCACTGCGCACCGACGGTCTGCATCCAGGTACCGATGTTGGCGATGAGCAGGGCCAGCCACAGGTTGCGGTAGACCGCGGTCCGCAGCGGCGCCCACGCCGAGGCCGGACGGTCGTCGGGTCCGGCTGCGGCCGTCACCACCGCCCGTCCGCGCGCAGCACGCGCTCACCGGAGACGTAGAGGTCGTCGGGTTCGAGCAGCAGTAACCGGACGACCTCGGTGGCGACCTGTTCCGGCATGGCGTACACCTCGTCCAGGAACTCGGCCCCCACCCGTTCCTGTAGCCGCGTCGGCATCGGCCCGGGATGCAGCTGCATCACCTTGACCCGGTTGCTGTGCTGGGCCTCGGCCAGCGAATCGACCAGGCTGCTGCCGTAGCTCTTGGTGGCCCGGTAGACGGGGATGCCGGGCCGAGGGGCCGCCAGAGCCAGCGCGCCGATGTACACGACGTTGCCGTGGCCCTGTCGGTGCAGGTGCCCCACCGCCTCCCGCAGGAGGTACGTGATACCCAAAACGTTGATCTCCACGGCCCGGCGGATGTGCTCCACCGACAGGTCCGCCAGCTCGCCGCCCGCCCACATCGACGCGCAGGCCGCCACTCCGTCGATCGTGCCGTAGCGCTGCACCACCTCGGCGAAGCCCTCACTGACCTGTTCGTACGAGGAGATGTCGCAGACCGCGCCGTCGCACCCCAGCTCGTCGGCTGTCGCGGCGACCTCGGACGCCTCGTCGCCGAACACCACGACCCGGTGTTCGTCGACCAGCAACCGGGCCACCGCGAGGCCGAGCCCACTGGTACCACCTACCACCACGAAGGTTCTGGCACCCATGTCTCTCCAGCCGCCGCCGGCGCAGGTCACGCGGACCGCATGACGTCGCGTTCTTCCCGTTTCCGAGCCCCGCACACCCGTTGGTCGGTAGTGCTGGACCTACCTTGGAGAGTGGATCTGGACGGCTGGGGCGGCCGTTCGCCCACGATTAGCGTCTGTGGCATGACCCCGGAACGTCCTTCCCACCTGGCCGAGGCGCTGCGCCGCCGCGACTGGCTGGTCTCCACCTGGCCCTGGCGGGCGCTGGCCTACCTGGTCAGCACCGTGCCGATCGCGGGCGTGCTCGCCGTCGGGCTCCTCGTCATCGGCTTCATCGCGGTGCCGACCAGGGTCTCGAAGGTGCTCTCCTCGGGCACCTGCGGCAGCGGGGCCGCCGTGGTGACCAGGGTCTCCTGGATGGTCTTCTGCTCGGTGGCGCTGAACGCCGGGTCGGAGCCGGCGGTCTTCACCGCGGGCAGCGAGCCGTACGTCTTGTTGAGGATCGTCTGCTCCTCGTCGCTGGTCATGAACTTGACGAAGCTCAGCGCGCCGTCCTTGTTCTTGGTGTGCTTGAAGACCGCCATGTTGATCCCGGCGACCATGCTGTTGACCTTCTTGCCGCCGGCCGGCGGGCTGGCCAGGAACGGCACCGGGGCCACCCCGTACGCGTCGGCGGGCATGTTCTGCGTCTTCAGGTTCGAGCCGGCGGACTGCCAGAGCAGCATGGCGGCCTTGCCGTTGGCGAAGTCGGAGACCGACTGGTTCTGCGCGTACTCGGCGTTGCTCGGGTTGGTGATCTTGTCGGCGGCCATGAAGTCGATGTACCGCTTGATCGCCGACACGTTCTGCGGGGTGTCGAAGGTCGGCTTGCCGGCCGAGTCGAACCACTCACCGCCGTACTGCTGGCTGAAGGTGAAGGCGTGGTGCGCGTTCTCCGACGGGTTGGCCCCCTCGATCGCCAGGCCCCACTTGCCTCCGGTGCTCAGCTTCTTGCCGTACTCGGCGAGCTGCTCCCAGGTGGTCGGCGGCGCGGTGATGCCGGCGTCGGCGAAGGACTTCTTGTTGTAGTACAGGCTGTACGCCATGCTGTAGAGCGGCACGGCGGCCGGCGGCTTGCCGGGGGCTCCGGCGGCGGCGAGCGCGGCCGGCACGATCCGGTCCTTGCCGCCGACGGCCTGCAGGGTGGCGTCGTCGAACTCGACGAGCGCGCCGGTGGCCTGCAGCGACGCCGACCAGGTGTTGCCGATGTTGACCACGTCCGGGCCCTTGCCCGAGGTGGCGGCCGCGAGCAGACGGTTGAGCAGGTCCGACCAGGGGACCACCTCGACGGTGACCTTGATCCCGGTCTGCTTCTCGAACTTGTCCAGCTCCGGCTGAAGGATGGTCTTGTCGGCCTCCAGGCTGGCGCCCTGGTTGCTGGCCCAGTAGGTCAGCGTCTTGGGCGATGAGGCGGAGTCGTCGCCGGAGCCGCCGCAGGCGGTCAGCGAGGCGGCGGCCAGTACGGCGGCGGTGAATATCCCGAGGTGTCGTCTCGACACGGTCAGCCCTTCCGGTGCGTGGTGGGGGTCCGCCGGCCCTCGTCGCCGATAGGGGTGGGCGACGGGCAGCCGGCTGCGGACAGGGTTCGGGGGTGCGCCGTCGGGGGTCCGTCGGCGTTTCCCGGGAGTTACATCACGGCTTAATTTATGTCGTCATTAAAGTTGTTGGCCGGTGGGTCGTCAAGCACGAGGCGGTTACAGTCGCCTCGAACGGCCGACGGGAACGAGGTGACGAGTGGAGCTGGCGCGTGCCACCAACCGCAGCGTGCGGCTGCGCAACAGGTCCGCCCTGCTGACCAAGCTCTTCCTCGACGGTCCGCTCACCCGGCAGGACCTGGTGCGCAGCACCGGGCTGAGCCAGCCGGCGGTCAGCAACGTGGTGGCCGACCTGATCGACGAGGGGTTGGTCGCCGAGGCGGGGGCCGCCGAGTCCGACGGCGGACGGCCCAGCATGCTGCTGCGCATCGCGCCCCGCTTCGCGTTCCTGGTCGGCGTGGACGTCGGCGAGACCCGGGTCCGGGTGGAGCTGTTCGACTTCGCGATGACCCTGCTGGCGAGCATCGAGTACCCACTCGACCCGGCGCGTACCGAGCCGGACCTGGTGGCCGGGCACGTCCTGGCCGGGATCGACGCGGTGACCGGTCGGGCCGGGGTGGCCACCGCCGACGTGCTCGGCGTCGGCATCGGCGTCTCCGGCGTGGTCGAGCAGGGCGCCGAGGCCGTCGTGCACGCCCAGGCCCTCGGCTGGGACCGGGTGCCGCTGGAGCGACTGATCGGCGCCGGCACCGACCTGCCGCTGCACATCGACAACGGCGCCAAGACCCTCGGCCAGGCCGAGATGTGGTTCGGCGCCGGTCGGGGCGCCCGGCACGCCGTGTTCGCGCTGGTCGGCTCCGGCGTCGGCGCGTCGGTGGTGACCAACGGGGCCACCTACCGGGGCGCGTCCAGCAGCGCGGGGGAGTGGGGACACACCACCCTCGTGTACGGCGGGCGGGCCTGCCGGTGCGGCGCGCGCGGCTGCCTGGAGGCGTACGTGGGCGCGGAGGCGATCATCGACCGCTACCGGGAGGCGCGCCGGGGTCGACCGGTGCCCGGTGAGGACGAGGAGTCCCAGATCGCCGCCCTGGTCGACGCCGCCGCTACCTCGGCCACCGCCCGACGGGTCCTCGACGACACCGCCGGCTACCTCGGGGCCGGGGTGGCCAACCTGATCAACCTGTTCAACCCGGAGCGGGTGGTGCTCGGCGGCTGGGCGGCGATGGCGTTGGGCGACCTGCTGCCGGCCGTCCGGGAGGCCGCCGGCCGGCAGGCGCTGCGCCAGCCGTTCGGCCAGGCGTCGATCGAGCTGTGTCAGCTCGGGGTGGACGCGGTGGCGCTCGGCGCGGCCACCCTCCCGATCGCCCGCTTCCTGACCGAGGGTGGCGTCCGGCGCTGACGGGGCACGACTCCGCAGGCCGGCGGCAAATTACACAAACAGAATCCTCGGGATAAATAACGAAGTTATAGATCGATGTCTTGACGCCGTCGCAACCTCGCCGCAACACTCCTACGAGAGCGCTCTCCATCCCGCGGCGTCGCCTCGGCGGCACCACCCCCGGCGCTACGGGCGAGCCTGACCCCCCATCCGTGCGGCAACCCGTAGCCCCCTATCGACAGGCGATGTCATGACATCTCGTGCTACATCCGTACGCCCGCGTCCCCGGGTCGTGCGGCACCTGCTCGCCGGGCTCACCGTGGCCCTGGTCGCGGCGCTTACCCCGACCGGAACCACGTCACCCGCGCAGGCCGCCCCCGTCCTGCTGTCCCAGGGCCGTACGGCCACCGCCTCGTCCACCGAGAACGGTGGAACTCCCGCCGCCGCCGCTGTCGACGGCAACACCGGCACCCGCTGGTCCAGCGCGTTCAGCGACCCGCAGTGGCTCCAGGTCGACCTGGGCGCCCGCGCCACCATCACCCAGGTCAACCTGCTCTGGGAGGCCGCCCACGGCCGGGCCTTCCAGCTCCAGACCTCCGACAACGGGTCCACCTGGACCACGATCTACTCGACCACCACTGGCACCGGCGGCACCCAGAACCTCACCGTCTCCGGCGCCGGCCGCTACGTCCGCATGTACGGCACCGTCCGGGGCACCGGCTACGGCTACTCGCTCTGG
>NZ_JBSFBM010000023.1:0-36167 GCF_053592955.1 Micromonospora sp. NPDC002411
TCGGCACCCGGCTGCTCGGGCACGTCGATGGTCACCGAACGGGACCGGGCGATCCCGCCCTGCGCGACCATCGGATCGACCGGATCGTCCGCGTCGAACTGGACGTCACAGCCCAGCCGACGCAGCACCTCCCCCATGATCGCGATGTCGGTGATCCGCGGGACGTTCGTGATCACACTGCGGCCGGGCGCGAGCAGCGCGGCGGCCATCAGCTTCAACGCCGAGTTCTTGGCACCGACCACGTGCACGGTGCCGGCCAGCCGGGCGTCACCGTGCACCCGGATGACGTCGACGTCGTTGACCGCCGGGTCGCCCGCGTCGCCGGGGCCCACCACCACCGGCCAACTGGGAGTGCTGTCCGGCCGCGCCGGGATCGTCAGGTCGGGAATCCGTAGGCTGTGCGTCATGGCCGTCCACCTCACGCGCATCTACACCAAGGCCGGCGACGCCGGCATGACCAGGCTGAGCAACAACGAGCAGGTGCCGAAGACCGATCCGCGCATCGCCGCGTACGCGGATGTCGACGAGTGCAACGCGGCGATCGGCGTCGCGATCGCGCTGGGCCACCTCGACGAGGAACTGCGGGGCGTGCTGGCGTCGGTGCAGAACGACCTGTTCGACGTCGGCGCCGACCTGTCCACCCCGGTCGAGCCGGAGCCGAAGTACCCACCGCTGCGGGTGACCGAGGAGTACGTCGAGCGCCTGGAGGGCTGGTGCGACGAGTACAACGCACGCCTGAGCAAGCTCGACTCCTTCATCCTCCCGGGCGGCACCGCCGGCGCGGCACTGCTGCACGTGGCACGGACCATCGCCCGGCGAGCCGAACGGGCAGCCTGGGCGCTGGTCAGCCACGATCCGGAACGAACCAGCACGCTCCCGGCAAAGTATCTCAACCGGCTCTCCGATCTGCTCTTTATCCTGTCAAGAACGGCAAATCCGGCTGGAGACGTGCTATGGGTGCCGGGCGGCAAGCGCTGAACGTCGGCGCTGAACACCACGTCGAGGCGGGCTCCCGCCCCTGGCGGGATGGGTTCTCATCTCGGGCAGGGGTGGGTTCCCCGTCCCGCCACGGCCACGCCTGAAAAACACAGGCTTCTCGCCGGGCGCTCTAGCGCTCCACGCGGATGATGATCGACACCAGTTCGGCGATGTCGGGGCAACCTGCTGGCTCCGACACCGCCACATCGGCGATACGGTGTCGATCAAGCCGGCCGTACGTTGGGCGGGCTGCCGTCAGGCGGCCGGCCAGTCCTGGGAGGCCATACGCGGCGAGACCGCCCCCGGAGGGGCGGCCTCGAGCCAGGAGAGAAAGCCGGTAACTGTCGATCGCGCCATGGCGATCTCCACCGGTGCGTGGTGACTGGTACAGCGGAGGATCACCCAGTCGGCCGGCATGGAGAGCCGTTCCTGACCTTCGGGCAACCGTCGACGCTCCACCGCCAGCCCTTTGCGCGACAGCACCCGCTTGGGCCGGATCGCGAAGCTGAACATCCTGTACCACCGCAGCTCGTCACCGACGAAGCGGCCGAAACCGGGTGACCAGCCGCGGCCGTCCAGTACGGTGGTGACCCGGACGCTGAGCCGGATAATGCCACCGCTACGGGTGACCAGAGCTCGCCGGACGAAGAGGATCAGAAGCGCGACGAGGATGACGACAACGCCGACTCCGAATCCCTCGACGATCTCCATCCCCGGTCTGACTCAGCGGCTCTGCGCGGAAACCGGGGTTGCGCTCTCGGCCAGCACGGTGACACCGTCGGCGCTCACCGAGAGGAAGCCGCCGGCGACCTCGTAGGAGACCTGCTCGCCGCCAGCGAGCTTGATGCGCACCTGGCCGGGCTCGGCGAGCTGGCCGAGCAGCGGCGCGTGGCCCGGCAGGACACCGAGCTCGCCCTCGGTCGTCCGGGCGACGACCATCTCGGCCTCACCCGACCAGACCTTCTCCTCGACGGCGACGAGCTCGACGTGAAGCTGCTGTGCCACGCTGTCTCCTTGCTGCGGCTACGGATTGCCGAAAGTCTAGCCTGACGCCGGGGCGCGCCCCACGCGGGTGGGGACATCGGCGTCACGGCTACTTCGTCTTGTTCACGAATTCGGGGTGCTCCAGCAGGAACGGATCGAGCTGCTCGTTGTGCAGTGCGGTGAAGAAGTCCGGGACCCCCTCCTGGAACTGCTCACCCAGGTACCTCTTGCCGTCGTACACCCCGCCACCCGGAAGCTTGATCATCTCGATGGTGTTCGGGCGGATGTCCTTCAGGGCGAGCCCGAAGTCGACCACGCTGTTGCCCCGACCGTTGAAGATCAGCGACTGACCGGCGGCGCGGAGCACCTTGTCCAGCTTGACCGGGTTGGACACCACGTCGGCGCTGAACGCCTGGCCGACCATCGCCTTGACGAACTGCTGCTGGTGACGCTGCCGGCCGTAGTCCGAATCCGGAACGCCGTTCTTCGGGTAACGCTGCCGCACGTAGTCCAGCGCCTGCCACCCACTCAGGTGCTGGTTGCCCTTCTTGTACACCGCCTGCGGGCCGACGTAGCCCTCACCGCGGGTGTTGCCCGGGCGCGCCTTACCGTCCGGCTGCTTGTGCTCGGACCGTACCTCCCGCTCGATGTACATGTTGACGCCACCCATGGCGTCGACGATCTTCTGGAAACCGCTGAAGTTGATGATCGCGCCAGCGTCGAAGCGCTTGATGCCCGTCACGTTCTGCACAGTTGTCGCCAGCAGCTCGAAGCCGCGGGCCGCGTCGGGGTTCGCCCCAGGGACCTTGCTGCCGTGCGACATGGCAGCGTTGATCTTCGTGGTCTCGCCCAGGAACTCGGCCTTCTTGAACGGCGGGATGCGCACGTAGAGGTCCCGAGGCATCGAGAACAGGTAGGCGCGGTCCATCGATGCCGGCACGTGCAGCACCATGATCGAGTCTGCCAGTGGCGCCGCCGTCGGCGTACGCGGGTCGATGCCGACCAGCAGGATGTTGAGCGGACCCTTGATCTCGCTCTTCTTCGCCTGGGCACCCGCCGCCTGGTCACCGAACAGGTCCGCCTTGCCGACGGCACCCTCGTAGCGCGCCATGAGCACCTCGGAGCCGACCAGCACGGCCCCACTGAGCACTGTCAGCACGGTGCCGAACACCGTGCAGATCTTGGCCCAACGCGGCACACCCCGCCAGACGGACGACCTGCGGCCACTCTTGCCGGCCTTACCCACGAGCATCTCCGTTCGTTACGCCCACGGGTTAAAGACGGGCGCACGTCGCCGAAAGGTTGCAAGGATCAACGCTCGTTCGGGTGAGCGCGGAACGACCGTATCTCGGGTGCCGTGGAAGCGACGACCACCGGTAACGGACCGCGACGATGATAGGACGCGAAGATGAACAAAAGACTGCCCCGGCATTGCCGGGGCAGTCTTTTTGTTGCGGATCTGATCGGGCTGGTCAGCCCTTCATCAGCTCCTCAGCCTTCTTCTCCAGGTCGTCGAGACCGCCGCACATGAAGAACGCCTGCTCGGGGAAGTGATCGTACTCACCCTCGCTGATCTTACGGAACGCCTCGATGGTCTCCTTGATCGGAACCGTCGAGCCCGGCACACCGGTGAACTGCTCCGCGGCGTACGTGTTCTGCGACAGGAAGCGCTCGATCCGCCGGGCCCGGGCCACGGTGATCTTGTCTTCCTCGGAGAGCTCCTCGATACCGAGGATGGCGATGATGTCCTGCAGGTCCTTGTAGCGCTGCAGGATCCGCTTCACCTCGGTGGCGACCTGGAAGTGCTCCTGGCCGACGAACTCCGGGGCGAGGATCCGGGACGAGGACGCCAGCGGGTCCACGGCCGGGTAGATGCCCTTGTCGGAGATCGACCGCTCCAGGTTGGTGGTCGCGTCCAGGTGGGCGAACGTGGTGGCCGGGGCGGGGTCGGTGTAGTCGTCCGCCGGCACGTAGATCGCCTGCATCGAGGTGATGGCCTGGCCCCGGACGGAGGTGATCCGCTCCTGGAGCTCGCCCATCTCGTCGGCCAGGGTCGGCTGGTAACCCACGGCGCTCGGCATACGGCCGAGCAGGGTGGAGACCTCCGAACCGGCCTGGGTGAAGCGGAAGATGTTGTCGATGAAGAGCAGCACCTCCTGCTTCTTCACGTCCCGGAAGTACTCCGCCATGGTCAGCGCGGAGAGCGCCACCCGCAGACGGGTGCCCGGCGGCTCGTCCATCTGGCCGTAGACCAGCGCGGTCTTGTCGATGACGCCGGACTCGGTCATCTCGGCGATGAGGTCGTTGCCCTCACGGGTGCGCTCACCCACGCCGGCGAAGACCGAGGTACCACCGAAGTTACGGGCAACACGGGTGATCATCTCCTGGATGAGCACCGTCTTGCCCACGCCCGCGCCGCCGAACAGGCCGATCTTGCCGCCCTTGACGTACGGGGCGAGCAGGTCGATGACCTTGATGCCGGTCTCCAGCATCTCGGTCTTCGGCTCCAGGTCCGCGAAGGCCGGGGCCTTGCGGTGGATACCCCAGTGGTCGTCCGGGGTGAGGGTCTCGCCCTCCTTGAGGTTGAGCACCTCGCCGATCGCGTTGAACACGTGGCCCTTGACCGCGTCGCCCACCGGAACGGTGATCGGCTCGCCGCGGTCACGAACCTCCGCGCCGCGAACCAGACCATCCGTCGGCTGCATCGAGATCGCGCGGACCAGGTTGTCACCCAGGTGCTGGGCGACCTCCAGGGTCAGCGTCTTCTCACCGCCGGACAGGTTCACGGTGACGTTCAGGGCGTTGAACAGGGCAGGCATGGCGTCGCGCGGGAACTCGGCGTCGACGACCGGGCCGATGACCCGGACCACGCGACCCGTGGCCGTCTTGGTCTCTACTGGTGCAGTCATCACACTTCACTTCCCGACGCGGCCAGCGCGTTCGCGCCGCCGACGATCTCGCTGATCTCCTGGGTGATCCCGGCCTGGCGGGCCGAATTCATCTCACGCGTGTACTTGTCGATCATGTCTTCGGCGTTGTCGGTGGCGCTCTTCATCGCCCGCCGCCGTGCCGCCGACTCGCTCGCCGCCGACTCGAGCAACGCCGCGTAGATCCGCGTGTTGATGTACCTCGGCAGGAGCGCGTCGAGCAGCGCCTCCGCCTCCGGCTCGAACTCGTAGGCCGGCAGCAGCCCCTCGGAGCGCGGCCGGTCCTCGACCTGCATCGGCCCGAGGATCTTGGCGACCGGGGTCTGCGTCATCAGCGAGTGGAACTCGGTGTAGACGATGTGCAACTCGTCGACGCCGAGCACCCCGTCCGCCCCGGCGCTGCCGTCGGCGTCGTCCGCACCGGCCGTGAACGCCTTGATCAGCGTCTCACCCACGGCACGGGCGTCCTCGAACGACGGCTGCTCGCTGAACCCGGTCCAGTTCGCCTCGATCGGCCGGTCACGGAACCGGTAGAACCCGACGCCCTTACGCCCGATGACGTAGAGCACCGGCTCCTTGCCGTCCGCCCGGAGCCGCGCGATGAGCGACTCCGCCGTCTTGATCGCGTTGGAGCTGTAGCCGCCGGCCAGGCCACGGTCGCTGGTGACCAACAGGACGCCGGCCCGCCGCACCCGCTCACGCGGGGTGAGCAGCGGGTGGTCGATCCGCGCGTTGGACGCCAGCGCCGTGAGCACACCGGTGATGGCCTGGGCGTACGGCAGGGACGCCTGCACCCGGGCCTGGGCCTTGGCGATCCGGCTCGTCGCCACGAGCTCCATCGCCTTGGTGATCTTCTTCATCGACTTCGCCGAGCGGATCCGTTGACGAAGAACGCGTACCTGGGCCGCCATGGGATCAGCTCTCGGCCGGGCGGTCGGTCGCGCCGTCGCGGAAGCGGGTCACCGTCTCGCGGTTCTCGTCGCCCTCCAGCGGAGCGGCCGGCGCGTCGTTGACCCGACGCTCGTCGCCCTTGCCGAGGAAGACCTGCTTGAACTCGCTGATCGCGTTGTCCAAAGAGCCGACGATGTCGTCGTTCCACTGGTTGTCGGCGATCCCGGCCAGCACACCCGCGTGCTTGTGCCGCAGGTACTGGAGGAACTCCGACTCGAAGCGCCGGATATCACCCACCGGGATGTCGTCCAGCTTGCCCTCGGTGCCGGCCCAGACCGTGACGACCTCTTCCTGCACCGGGAACGGCGAGTAGTTCGGCTGCTTGAGCAGCTCGACCAGCCGTACACCGCGGTCCAGCTGGGCCCGGGAGGCCTTGTCCAGGTCGGAGGCGAAGGCGGCGAACGCCTCCAGCTCGCGGTACTGGGCCAGGTTGAGGCGCAGCGAACCGGCGACCTTGCGCATCGGCTTCACCTGCGCGGCGCCACCGACCCGGGAGACCGAGGTGCCGACGTTGATCGCCGGACGGACGCCCTGGTTGAACAGGTCGGTCTCCAGGAAGATCTGACCGTCGGTGATCGAGATGACGTTGGTCGGGATGAAGGCCGAGATGTCGTTGGCCTTCGTCTCGATGATCGGGAGACCGGTCATCGAGCCGCCACCCAGCTCGTCGGAGAGCTTCGCGCAGCGCTCCAGCAGGCGGGAGTGCAGGTAGAAGACGTCACCCGGGTACGCCTCGCGGCCCGGCGGGCGACGCAGCAGCAGCGACACGGCCCGGTACGCCTCGGCCTGCTTGCTCAGGTCGTCGAAGACGATCAGGACGTGCTTGCCGCCGTACATCCAGTGCTGCCCGATGGACGAGCCGGTGTACGGGGCGATGTACTTGAAGCCGGCCGGGTCGGACGCCGGGGAGGCCACGATGGTGGTGTACTCCAGCGCGCCCGCCTCCTCCAACTGACCCTTGATGGAGGCGATCGTGGAGGCCTTCTGGCCGATGGCGACGTAGATGCAGCGAACCTGCTTCTTCGGGTCGCCGGTGCGCCAGTTGTCCCGCTGGTTGAGGATGGCGTCCAGGGCGACCGTGGTCTTGCCGGTCTTCCGGTCACCGATGATCAGCTGCCGCTGGCCCCGACCAATCGGCGTCATCGCGTCGATCGCCTTGATGCCGGTCTGCAGCGGCTCGAACACCGACTGCCGGGACATCACGTTCGGAGCCTGCAGCTCCAGCTCGCGGTAGCCCTCGTCGGCGATGTCGCCGAGACCGTCGATCGGCTGGCCGAGCGCGTTGACCACGCGGCCGAGGAAGGCGTCGCCGACCGGCACGGAGAGCACCCGGTCGGTGCGCTTGACGCGCTGCCCCTCCTCCAGCTTCGCGGCGTCACCGAGAACGACGACACCGATCTCCCGGACGTCGAGGTTCAACGCCACGCCGAGCGTGCCGTCCTCGAACTCCAGCAGCTCGTTGGTCTTGGTCGAGGGCAGGCCCTCGACGTGGGCGATGCCGTCACCGGTGTCGGCGACGGTGCCGACCTCCTCGCGGGAGACGTCGGACGAGTAGGAGGAGACGTAGCGCTCCAGGGCGCCGCGGATCTCCTCCGTCGAGATGGTCAGCTCGGCCATCCTCTGCTTCCTTAAAATTCAGGGGCCCGGGATACCTAGTACCAACCGGTCCGAATGGCGTCTGTCAATCCGGGCGCTGGGCGGCGGAGCCGCCCCGACTGGGCGGCGGAGCCACACAGCCGCTGGGCGGCAAAGCCGTCAGCGCTTCGCGAGCGCGTTGCGGGTCTCGTTGAGGCGGCGCAGGATGGTGCCGTCGTACAGGTCGGAGCCGACCCGGACGCTCACGCCACCCAGGACGGCGGGGTCGACCGTCTGCTTGACGGAGACCTCTCGACCGTATATCGCGGTGAGGCTCGCACCCAGCCGACGCTCGTCCTCGTCACTCAACGGGGCCGCGACGGTCACGTACGCCACCTGCCGGTCACGCCGGTCGGCGGCAAGCTCCACCAGCCGGGTGAGCGCGCCATTGAAGGAGCGCCCCCCGAACCCGCCGAGTGCGACCTCGACGAGGCGGACGGTGACCGGACGGGCCTTGTCGGCGAGCAGCTCGCGGGCCAGGGTGGCCCGCTGCTCGACCGGGGCGGCCGTGTCGGCGAGCATGTTGCTCAGCGCCGACTGACCGGCCACGACCTGGCCGAAGCGGAACAGCTCGTCCTCGACCTCGCCCAGTTCGCCGGCCTTGTCGGCGCTGGCGAGTAGCGCCTCCACCCCCAGCCGCTCGGCGCCGTCGAGCAACTCCGACGGTGCCGACCAGCGGCCGGAGACCAGCGCCACGAGCAGGTCGAGCGCGTCCGCGCCGATCCGCCCGCCCAGCATGTCGCCGAGCAGAGCGCCGCGATCCTCGCCGGAACGGGCCGGCTCGGACAGCGCCCGGCGCAGCCGCGGCTCGCGCCGCAGCAGGGTCGCCACGGAGAGGATGGCGTCGGCGGTGGAGGCCACCGCCGACGGCTCCGCGCCGCGGACGTACGCGTCGAGGCGCTCGGCCGCGACCTTGTACGACTCCCGGCTGGCGGCCTGCATCAGCGGGCCCCCGTGCTCTCGAGACCGCTCAGGAACCGGTCGACGGTGCCCTTGCGCCGGGCCTCGTCGGCCAGCGACTCGCCGACGATCTTGCTGGCCAGGTCCACCGCGATCGTGCCGACCTCCGCGCGCAGCTCGCGCACGATGGTGGCCCGCTCGGCGGCGAGCGCGTCCTTGCCGGCCTGGATGACCCGGTCGGACTCCTCCCGCGCCTTGGCGAGGATGTCCTGCCGGATGCCCTCGGCGTCGGCCCGCGCGTCGTCACGGATCTTGGCGGCGTCGGTCCGGGCCTCAGCGAGCTGGGCACGGTACTGCTCGAGCAGCTGGTTCGCCTCGGCCTGGGCGGCCTCGGCGCGCTTGATGCCGCCCTCGATGGCGTCGACCCGAGCTTGGAACGTCTGCTCCATGCGCGGGAAGACGAACTTCATCAACACGAAGCAGAGCACGGCGAAGGCCACCGACCCGACCACGACCTCCTGCCAGAGCGGGATGATCGGGTTGTGGGTGGACTCACCACCCTCAGCGGCGAGGAAGTACATGGTTACCTCCCGGTCTAGGGGCGGGATCAGCCGGCCCAGATGAAGCCGAAGGCGATGCCGAGCAGCGCCAGCGCCTCGATGACGGCGAAGCCGATCCAGACGTAGGGCAGGGTCATCCGGGACGACTCCGGCTGGCGGGCCGTCGACTGGATGTAGGCAGCGAAGACCAGGCCGACGCCGATGCCGGGGCCGATGGCGGCGAGGCCGTAGCCGATGGCAGCGGTGCTACCGGTGACCTCGGCGAGAACGCTAGCGTCCATTGGTGTGGTTCCTCCTGGTTATCACGCGTGACTCTCACGCGGGACGACAACGGTTGGTGCGGTGGATCAGTGCTCGTCGGCGAGCGCGCCCTGTACGTAGCTGGCGGTGAGGACGGTGAAGACGTACGCCTGCAGGCAGATCACCAGGAACTCGAGGAAGGTGAGCGCGATGGTCATCACCCAGGAGAGCACCGAGACCGGGGCCAGCCAGGCGTTTGCACTCAGCATGGCGAAGCCGCCGAGCGTGAAGACCAGCAGGAGCATGTGACCGGCGAACATGTTCGCGAAGAGACGAACCGCGAGCGAGAACGGCCGGACGATGAAGGTCGAGAAGAGCTCGATCGGGATCAGCAGCGGCAGGATGTACCACGGTGCCGGCGGGATCAGCGAGTTCTTGAAGTACTTGACGAAGCCGTGCTTCTTGATGCCGATGTAGTTGAACAGCACGTAGCTGATGATCGCGAGGATCGCCGGGAAGGCGATGTGCGAGTTCGGCGAGATCTGGAAGAACGGAATGATCGCGAACGCGTTCGTCAGCAGCACGAAGCAGAACAGCGTCGTGAAGTAGGGCGCGAAGCGAACACCCGCGTGGCCGATCATGTCGACGGCGATGTTGTTGCGCACGAAGCCGTAGATCGACTCGGCGAACCACTGCTTCTTCGTCGGCACCAGCTGCGGGTTCCGGTAGGTCGCCAGGAAGAAGATGATCAGGACGCCGACCGCGATCCAGACCATCGCCGTGATCTTGGTGAACCAGTAGGAGTCTTCCACCCCCCACGGCAGGATGCTGGGCAGGTAGAAGTCGTCCACCGTAGGTGGGAATCCCGCCTGGCCCGCTGCCAGAACGTTCGCCTGTCCGAACACCGCGTCCCTTCCTAAGTTGGCGTGCCGAGCCGGCGAACGACCAGGATGATCCCCCCGGCCATACCGAGCACGACTCCGATGCCGGTGGCGACGCCACCGGTGTCGAGCCACTGGTCAACCAGCCAGCCGATGAAGCCCCACACGAGCATCCCTCCGATGAGGTAGCTGAGCGCGGTCCAACCCTGACCGGCGCCGGACGGATAATCGTCCGGTTCACCGGCGGGACGGGGGGTTTGGTCACCAGCCATGACGGGGCGAACGATATCAGCCGGGAAGACGAGGCTGTGCCTCACCCCCCGCACAACCGTCGTTGTGTGGGCTTCTCGTGGGCGCCGTCGTCTGTGGGCACGCTACTCCCCTTCCGCCCGTCGGAAAATGACCGGAGGCCGACACATTGCCGCGCGTCCAAAAAGTGGGACGACCCGCCGGGTCAGCGGTGCGCCCGGCGAGCGTGCACGGTGGTCAGCCACCAGATGTGCACCGCCGTCCACACTGCCACCCCGGCGACGATGCCGAGGCAGAGCGGGATCAACCCCGCCCAACCGGTCGACGCCACCGCCACCAGCACCCCACCCAGCAGGCTGAACTTCAGCACGTACAGGCCCACGCCGAGCGGCAGCAGCAGCTGCGGGTTGACCTGGTCGGCCCGGGCCAGCACCACCGTGGTCAGCGTGTAGCTGAGGACCGTGACGCCCACCCCGGCCGCCGCGCCGACCGCCGCCGTCGCGCCGCCAGTCACCGCACCGACGACCGCGGCGACCATGGCGAGCGCCGCCGATACGGTCAACAGCACCGGCAGGTGCCGCAGCCGCCACCGCCGGTCGCTGTCGGGCTCGACCACCCCGGGCTCAGCCACGGGGGTACGCCGGAAACGCCGCGACCAGCTCGGCAACCTCGGCACCCAGCCGGGTCAGTTGGTCGGTGCCGCCCGGCGCCCCGGGATCGGTGCGTACCGCTCGGGCGATCAACGTGGCCACCTGCCGCAGCTCCCCCTCGCGCATCCCCTGGGTGGTGACGCTCGGCGTGCCCACCCGGATGCCGGAGGCCACCATCGGCGGCTGCGGGTCGTACGGGATGGCGTTCTTGTTCAGGGTGATCGACGCGGCGTCGCAGCGTCGCTCGGCGTCCGCGCCGGTCACCCCCAGCTCCCGCAGGTCGATCAGCGCGAGATGGGTGTCGGTGCCACCGGACACCGGGCGCATCCCCTCGTCGGCGAGCCCGGCGGCGAGCGCCTGGGCGTTGCGGACGACCTGGCTGGCGTACGTCTGGAACTCCGGCTGGGCGGCCTCGCGCAGCGCGACCGCCTTCGCCGCGACGGCGTGCATCAGCGGGCCGCCCTGGGTGAACGGGAAGACCGCCTTGTCGATCCGCTGGGCCAGAGCCTCGCGGCACAGGATCATGCCGCCGCGCGGGCCGCGCAGCACCTTGTGGGTGGTGGCGCAGACGACGTCGGCGTACGGCACCGGGGACGGGATCGCCCGGCCGGCGACCAGGCCGATGAAGTGCGCGGCGTCCACCATCAGGTACGCGCCGACCTCGTCGGCGATCTCCCGGAACCGGGCGAAGTCGATCAGCCGGGGGTACGCGGTGGCACCACAGATGATCAGCTTGGGTCGGTGGGTCCGAGCAAGGTCCCGGACCTCGTCGTAGTCGATCAGCTCGGTGTCCGGCCGGACCGGGTAGCCGACCGGGTGGAACCACTTGCCGGAGAAGTTCACCCGGCTGCCGTGGGTGAGGTGCCCGCCGTGCGGCAGATCCATCGCCAGCACCGTGTCACCCGGCTGCACCAGCGCGGCGTACGCGGCCAGGTTGGCGCTCGCACCGGAGTGCGGCTGGAGGTTGGCGTGTTCGGCACCGAAGAGCTCCTTGGCGCGGGCGATGCCGATCTCCTCGGCCCGGTCCACCTCGGCACAGCCGCCGTAGTAGCGCCGGCCCGGGTAGCCCTCGGCGTACTTGTTGGTGAGCGTCGAACCGAGCGCGGCCAGCACCGCCGGCGAGGTCAGGTTCTCGCTGGCGATCAGCTGCAGGCCGCCCCGCAACCGCTCCAGCTCGCCGAGGACCACCCCGGCGATCTCCGGATCGGTGGCCCTGAGCTGCGCGAAATCCGGCCCCCAGAAGGTGCTCGTTTCGGTCTCCACAGCGAACGAGTCTAGGGGGCCGCACACTGGGACCTGTGAGATGCCTCGTCACCGGAGCGACCGGCTACATCGGCGGGCGGCTGACCCCGCTGCTGCTCGCCGACGGGCACACCGTGCGCTGCCTCGCCCGCAAGGCGGTCCGGCTGCGCGACGTGCCCTGGGCCTCGGCGGCCGAGATCGTCGAGGGAGACCTCAGCAAACCGGAGACGCTGGCCGCCGCGTTCGCCGACGTGGACGTCGCGTACTTCCTGGTGCACTCGCTGGGCCGATCCGACTTCGAGGCGGCCGACCGGGCGGCGGCGACCAACTTCGCGGCGGCGGCCCACGCGGCCGGCGTACGCCGCATCGTCTACCTGGGCGGTCCGCTACCGGCGACCGACGCCGTCCCCTCGCCGCACCTGCGCTCCCGGGCCGAGGTGGGCCGGATCCTGCTGGCCAGCGGGGTGCCCACGGCGGTGCTCAGGGCCGCGGTGATCATCGGCTCCGGTTCGGCGTCGTTCGAGATGCTGCGGTACCTGACCGAACGTCTGCCCGCCATGATCACGCCGCGTTGGGTGCGCAACCGGATCCAGCCGATCGCCGTCCGCGACGTGCTGAACTACCTGGTCGGCTGCACCGAGCTGCCGGCGGAGGTCAACCGGGGCTTCGACATCGGCGGGCCGGACGTGCTGACCTTCCGCGAGATGATGCAGCGCTACGCCCGGGTGGCCGGGCTGCGCCGGCGGATCATCGTGCCGGTCCGGGCGCTCACCCCGTCGCTCTCCTCGCACTGGGTCGGCCTGATCACCCCGGTGCCGAACGCCATCGCCCGCCCGCTGGTGGAGAGCCTGATCCAGGAGGCGGTCGCGGACGAACACGACATCGCCCGCTACGTACCCGACCCGCCGGGCGGGCTGACCGGCTTCGACGACGCGGTGGCGCTGGCGCTGGCCAAGGTGCGCGACGCCCAGGTGGAAACCCGTTGGTCGAACGCCAGCGGCCCGGACGCGCCCGCCGAGCCGTTGCCCACCGACCCGAAGTGGTCCGGCGGCACCGCCTACACCGACGTGCGCGAGAGGGTGGTGGACGCCTCACCGGCGGCACTCTGGCGGGTCGTCGAGGGCGTCGGCGGGGAGCACGGCTGGTACTCGTTCCCGCTGGCCTGGTCGATCCGGGGCTGGCTGGACCGGCTGGTCGGCGGGGTCGGGCTGCGTCGGGGCCGACGCGACCCGCACCGCCTCCAGGTCGGCGAGGCGCTGGACTTCTGGCGGGTCGAGGAGATCGTCCCCGGTGAGTTGCTGCGGCTGCGCGCCGAGATGCGGCTCCCCGGCCGAGCCTGGCTGGAGATGCGGGTGCTGCCAACCAACGACGGCCGCAGCCGCTACCAGCAACGCGCCGTCTTCCTGCCGCGCGGCCTGCCGGGGCACGCCTACTGGAAATCGGTGGCCCCGTTCCACACGGTGGTCTTCGGCGGGATGGCCCGCAACATCGCGCGCAACGCCGAACAGACCCGCTGATCCACCCCGCTCTCAGTTGCCGGTGCGGGCTCCGGTGACCTGGAAGGCGGTTCGTTCGCTGGGCGGGACGAAGTCGCGTACCGGTTGGTCGCGCAGGCCGACGACGAGCACCTTGCCGACCGCGTCCACCATCCGGGCCTGCACTGCCTGACCGACAGCGTCCCGGGGGTCGTCCGGGTTCGCCGCCATCGAGGCGACCGCCAACTGCGGCGTGAACGCCACCACCGTCTCCGTCTCGTACCGCTCCGAGCTTCCGGTCTTGCCCGCCACCGGGCGGCCGACCTGCGCGCGCAGTCTGGGCGCTGTCGCGCCGTCACATCGCCCGTACATCGACTGGTCGCCGACCGGGCAGCGCGAGGCGTCGGTGGCCGCCCTGGCCACATCGGCGTCGAGCACCTGCCGGCAGTCCGGCTTGGCGGCGTCGACCGGACGACCGCCCGAGTCGGTGATCGAGACCACCGGCAACGGGGCGCACCAGGTCCCCTCGGCCGCCACCGTGGCGTACGCGGTGGCCAGGTCGAGCGGGGTGGTGGCGGCCACGCCCAGGGTGAACGGACCCCAGTTCTTCGCGCCGTACCGGGCCAGGTTGGCGTCGGAGTCGGCCCGCAGCACGATGCCGAGCCGCTCGGCCATCTCCACCACCCGGTCGGCGCCGACCTTCTCCGTCAGCCAGGCGAAGTACGTGTTCACCGAGCGGCCGAACGCGCTCCACATGGTGCGGGGGCCGTCCATCGACGACGGACTCGCGTTCGCCGGACACCAGCGACCGTCGCAGCTCGCCTGCCCGGTGACCGGGAATCGGGTGAGCAGTTGGGTGGGCGCCACGAACTCGGTCGACAGCGGCAGGCCGGACTCCAACGCGGCCAGCATGGTGAAGAGCTTGAACGTCGAGCCGCCCTGGTACCCCTCGATCGCCCCACCACCGGCGACCAGCTGGTTGACAGTGTTCGGGCGGTTCTTCTGCCCGACCGGGTTGTCCTGCACGCTGTAGGCGCGGTTCACCGACATGGCCAGCACCCGCCCGGTGCCCGGCTGCACCACGGCGGTCGGCACGGCCTCCGCATCCGTCGGTCGGTAGATCTTCAGCACCTGCTCGGTGGTGGCCTTCTGCACCGCCGGGTCCAGCGACGACACGATGGAGAACCCGCCCCGGCGCAGCGTGCGCTGGCGCTCGTCGGCACTCGCCCCGAACGCGGCCTGGCTGCTCCACCAGCGGGCGAACCAGTCGCAGAAGAAGCCCCAGTCGTTGTGCGTCTCGGGCACCCCCGTGCAGTCGTTCGGGGTCTCGCTGGGTTGCAGCTGCAACGGTTCGGCCCGAGCCGCCGCCGCCACGTCCACCGGCACCTGTCCCGACTCCACCAGCCGCTCCAACACGTACGTCCGCCGCTCCAACGCGCTGTCGGCGTCGCCGTTGATCGGGTCGTCGCTGTCCGGTGACCGGACCAGGCCGGCCAGCAGCGCCGCCTGGGCCAGGGTCAGGTCGGCCGGAGACCGGGAGAAGTAGCGCTTGCTGG
The DNA here is from genome assembly GCF_053592955.1 of Micromonospora sp. NPDC002411. NCBI lineage: Bacteria > Bacillati > Actinomycetota > Actinomycetes > Micromonosporales > Micromonosporaceae > Micromonospora > Micromonospora sp. NPDC002411. The sequence goes on from NZ_JBSFBM010000023.1 coordinate 15,229, forward strand.
CCGCCGCGATGCCGTACGCCCCGGCGCCGAAGTACGCGATGTTGAGGTAGCGGGTGAGGATCTCCTCCTTGTCGAGTTCTCGTTCCAGCGCGAGCGCGTATCGCATCTCCTGGAGTTTCCGCACCGTGGTGACCTCGGTGGCGGCCACCCGCTGCGCCTCGGTCAGCCGCGGGTCACTGCTGAGCACGTTGCGGACGTACTGCATGGTGAGCGTGCTCGCGCCCTGCCGGGTCCGGCCGTCGCGCTTGTTGACGGTGAACGCGCGTACCACGCCCCGCAGGTCGACGCCGCTGTGCTGGTAGAACCGGACGTCCTCGGCGGCGATGATCGCCTGGCGCATCACCGGGGCCACCTCGTGCAGCGGCACGTCCACCCGGTCCTCCTGGTAGAAGGAGGTGATCAGGGTGGTGCCGTCGTTGGCGTAGAGGTTGGAGCGCTGCGCCGTCGGCGGCGTGCGGAGCGTGTTCGGCAGCTCCGAGTACGGCGTGGACAGGTTGCTGAAGCCGATCCCGAAGACCAGGGCCGCCGGCAGGGCGGCTGCGGCCAGTACCAACCCGGCCAGCACTCCGGCGATCACCACGGTCAGCAGTTTGTCGAGATGGGCCCGGATCATCAGCTCTCCCCGCAGGAGCCGGTCACGCTAGGACCCGTTCAGAATGACCCGGAATGCCCCTCTAGCCCCTGGTTTTCCCCAAACCCGGAGGAAACTCGCACCGCGCTCAGGGCAGCAGCGCGCCGGCCAGCGGGTGGACCGTCTCCTCGATCTCGTCGGCGACCCGGCTGAAGCACTGGTCGCCGCGACCCCACGGGTCGTCCAGATCGTCGGTGGGCAACGCCGACGCCCCCAACCGGGCATCGTGAGCGGCCGCCACCAACGCCACACCCCGGGCGTACACCGCCTCCGGGGTCGCCTCGGCCGACGGCAACGCGGTGGCGTCCACAGCTGCCAACAGCCGGCCGAACTCACCCAGCACGAACGTGCGGGCCGCCGCGTCCGGCCGCAACGCCACCACGTACTCCTGCTGGTCGGCGGTCGCAGTCAGGACCAGGTCGGCGGCGTCGATGTGGTCGGAGCGCAACTTGCGGGCCGCGAACCCCTCGACGTCACCACCACGGCCGGTCACCTGTCGTGCCGCCGGCGGGTTCATCTCCTCGCCCGCGTGCCAACCACCCGTCCCCGCGCTGTGGCTGTGCACCATCTCCTCGGCCTGAGCCGGGTCCTCCGCACGCCGCGTCAGACGCTCCCGCACCGCCAGAGCGAGCAGCCGCTCCGCCATCGGCGAGCGGCAGATGTTGCCCATGCAGACGTGCAGAACCGTGAACGGGGGCACTCAGACCCCCCGACCGTCGACGAGATCCGGCACGACGTCCCGCAGCTTCTCCAACGGGATCGCCCCCGCCCGCAGCAACTGCGGCACCTCACCGGTCAGGTCCACGATCGTGCTGGGCACCGGGTCCGGGCAGGGCCCGGCCTCCAGGTAGGCCCGCACCGAGTAGCTGAGCTGGTCACGCGCCTCCTCGGCGGTCACCGCGGCGGGCTGCCCGGTCTTGTTGGCCGACGACACCGCCATCGGACCGGTCTCGCGCAGCACCTCCAGCGCCACCGGGTGCAGCGGCATCCGCACCGCCACAGTGCCCGTCTTGTCGCCCAGGTCCCACTGCAGGCTCGGCGAGTGCTCGATCACGATCGTCAGAGCACCCGGCCAGAACGCCTCAACGAGATCACGAGCGGCCGTGGGCAGCGAGAAGACCAACCCGTCCAGGGTGTGCCGCGAGCCGATCAGCACCGGCGGCGGCATCTGCCGACCCCGGCCCTTGGCATCGAGCAGCGCCTTGACCGCGTACGGGGTGAACGCGTCCGCGCCGATCCCGTACACGGTGTCGGTCGGGAGGACGACCAGCTCGCCGTTCTTGACCGCCTCGATCGCCGCAGCGATGCCGCGGTCCCGGTCGGCGGGCGACCGGCAGTCGTAGAGCATCACGAGGAGTCAGTCTGCCACGCCGCCCCGATCGGGGCGTCCTGGCCGTCCGCCCGTCGGGACGCGGTGGCGAAACGAGGGCGCCCGGCGAGGTCCCGGTGCTCCGTGACGGCACCGAACTCGCCATCCTCGGCGAGCAGCCCGGGCACCGCCGAACCGTGCGTGTCGTCGTGTTCGACACCGAACGCGCCCCCGGGGCGCAGCAGCGCCGCCGCCCGTGTGACGACCGGCCGGATCACCGCCAGACCGTCCGCGCCCCCGAAGACCGCCTCCGCTGGATCGTGTCCGGCCACCTCCGGCGGGACCACCACGGCGTCCGGCACGTACGGCGGGTTGCAGAGCAGCACGTCCACCCGGCCCACCAGGTCCGCCAACAGATCCGGAGCGGTCACGTCGGCCTCGACCACCTCGATCGGCCGGTCCCCCGCCCTCGCCCGCTCCGCCGCGTTGCGCCGCAACCAGGCCAACGCCGCCGGAGACCGCTCCACCGCGATCACCCGCGCCTCCGGCAGTTCCTGGGCCACCGCCAGCGCGATCGCGCCCGAGCCGCTGCACAGGTCGACCACCACCGCGTCGGCCCGCCCCCGAGCCTGCTCAACACCCCACCCGGCCAGCAACTCGGTCTCCGGCCGGGGCACGAACACACCCGGACCGACCGACAGTTCGAGATGCCGGAACCCGGCCCGGCCGGTCAGATGCTGCAACGGCTCCCGCCCGGCCCGACGACGCGTCAACTCGTCGAGCCGCGCCACCTGGTCGACGTCGAGATCGTCGGCGAGCGCCAGCCGACCCCGGGGCACCCCGAGCACGTACGCGGCAAGCAACTCCGCCTCCACCCGCGCCGAGCCGATCCCGGCGGCGGCGAGCACCCGGGCCGCCCGGGCCACCGCGGCGGACGGCCGGACGGGACCTGTCCCTTCGGGGGGGTGTTGCGGCAAAGTACTCACGACATAATCATGAAGCGTCGCGGGCGACGTGACGAACGGGTGCGCCAAGGGCGCACGGCAGGAGGTTGGCGGGTGGGCTGGCTCGACCGGGTCGATGACCAGGTTGATGCGCTCACGCGCGCCCGGGCGTTGCAGGAGGCAAGCCGTTCCGCGGAGGCGTACGTCCTCCTGGAGCGTGTGATCCGCACCACCTCCGACCCGGCGGCACGAGCGGACGCGATGGTGCAGCGCCTCTCCGCGCTGATCAATCTCGGTCGGACCGCGGAGTTCACCCGGGCCATCGAGGAGGCCTCCTCGGCGGTCCGCGACCTCGCCGAGCCGTACCTGCACGGGCACCTCAACGCGCTGGCCGCTCTCGCCGCCCACCACCAGGGCGCACTGGACCGCTGCGTCATGCACCTCGTCAGAGCCGCCCGCGCCCTCGGCGCGGTGGATGACCCGGACCGGGACACCGCGTGGGGCTGGCACGACCTGGCGATGGCCTACAGCTACCTCAGCTTCCACGGGTACGCCCTGGGGGCCATCGAGCGGGCCCGGCAGCTCGGGGTGACCGCGGGAATTCCGGAGGAGACGTTCGCCGCGCCGGGCATCCGGTTGCGCAACGCGGTGGCACTGGACCACAACGGCGACAGCGACGGCTGCCTACGGGTGCTCCGGGACGTGGCCTCCGACCTGGCCCGATTCGTCCGCACCGGGCGGGCCGGCCAACTCCGCCCCAGCAGCCTCGCCGCGTACGGCTACGCGGCGGCTCGGCAGGCGGCGCTCGGCGACCACGTGGAGACCAGCGGGGACGCCCAGCCGGCCCGGTTGATCAGCCACGGTGGGGACAGCGCCCGCGCGCGCGACATGCGACAACTCGGCCAGGTGTGCCTCGCGGTGGCCGACGGGCGGCCGATCGAGGCCGTCACCCGGTTGGACACCGTCCAGGTGTCCAACGAGACGCTCGGGGCAGCCGAGCCGGCCCGGCTGCGCAGCATCGCGCTGACCCGTGCCGGCGACCACCTGGCGGCACACCGGGCCGACCGCCTGGCGTTCCGGCTCGCCGCCCAGCGCAACGACCGGCTGCGGGACGTCTACATCGACGGCATCGCCGCTCGGATCGACCACGAGGAGATGCGCCGCGAGGCGGCCCGCTTCGAGGGCGAGGCACTGACCGACCCGCTGACCGGGCTGCCCAACCGACGTCGGCTGGAGCGGTACATCACCGCCGTGGTCACCCGGGGCGAGCGGGTGGTCATCGGCGTCTGCGACCTGGACGGTTTCAAGGCGGTCAACACCCGGCACGGGCACCACTCCGGTGATCTGGTGCTCCAACGCATCGCCGGCGTCATCAACAGGGTGATGCGCCGGGGCGACTTCGTCGCCCGTTACGGCGGTGACGAGTTCGTGGTGGTGCTGCCGGACACCAACATGGCCGAGGCCGCCGAGGTGGCCCGCCGCATCGAGGCCGCGGTCCGACTGGAGGACTGGGAGTCGCTGGTGCCGGGGACCCCGGTCGGGGTGAGCATCGGCTTCGCGGAGGTCTCCGGCGGCAGCGGGTTACGCGACGCGCTCAGCGTCGCCTTCGAACTGGCCGACCGGGAGATGCTCCGCGCCAAGTCCCGCCCCCGCGCGAGCTGACCACCCGCGCGGTCAGCGGCGGGTCAGCTCGGTGTCGCGGTCAGCGACGGGTCAGCTCGGTGTCGCCGGCGAGCCGGGCGGCGCGGTCGGCCTCGGTGAGGGCGTCCAGCACCCCGTCCAGTTCGCCGGCGAGCGCCAGGTCCAGGTTGTACGCCGTGTAGCCGATCCGGTGGTCGGTGATCCGGTTCTGCGGGAAGTTGTAGGTGCGGATCCGCTCCGAGCGGTCCACCGTCCGCACCTGTGCCTTACGGGCGTCCGAGGCTGCGGCGTCGGCCTGCTCCTGCGCGTTGGCGAGAAGTCGGGCCCGCAGGATCCGCATCGCCTGCTCCCGGTTCTGCAACTGGGACTTCTCGTTCTGGCAGGAGACGACGATGCCGGTCGGCAGGTGGGTGATCCGCACCGCCGAGTCGGTGGTGTTCACCGACTGGCCGCCCGGGCCGGACGAACGGAACACGTCGATGCGCAGGTCGTTCTGGTCGATCGTGACGTCGACGTCCTCGGCCTCGGGCAGCACCAGCACCCCGGCGGCACTGGTGTGGATACGGCCCTGCGACTCGGTCACCGGGACGCGCTGCACCCGGTGCACGCCGCCCTCCCACTTGAGTCGCGACCACACGCCGTTGCCGCCGTCCGGCACACCCTTGGTCTTGATCGCCAGGGAGACGTCCTTGACCCCGCCGAGGTCGGAGTCCTGTGCGTCGATCACCTCGGTGACCCAGCCGTGCCGCTCGGCGTAGCGGGTGTACATCCGGAGCAGGTCACCGGCGAACAGCGCCGACTCCTCACCGCCCTCGCCGGCCTTGATCTCGACGATCACGTCCTTGGCGTCGTGCGGGTCGCGGGGAATGAGCAGCTCGGCGAGGCGTTCCTCCAGCACCGGAAGGGAAGCGGCGATGGACTCCGCCTCACCCGCGAAGGAGGCGTCCTCAGCGGCCAGCTCGCGAGCCGCCACGAGGTCGGCGCGAGCCTGTTCCAGCTCAGCGGCAGCCTTGTGCAGCGGCACCAACTCGGCGTACCGGCGGCCGACCCTGCGGGCGGTGGCCTGGTCGGCGTGGATGGCCGGATCGGCCAGCCGCTTCTCCAGCTCCGCGTACTCGTCGAGGAGGCCGGCCAGACGCTCGCTGCTCATGCTGCGGATGCTCCTTCGAAGGCGCGCGGCGGGCCGGACTGGCCGGCGGCCGGGCGGAAACTGGGTGAAACACGGACGGCGCCCGTGTCCGGTGGAAAACCGGACACGGGCGCCGAACGAGGAGCTACTTGGCCTTCTTGGCCTGAACCTTGGCGTACTTCTGCTGGAACTTCGCGACCCGGCCGGCGGTGTCGAGAACGCGCTGCTTACCGGTGTAGAACGGGTGGCAGGCGCTGCAGGTCTCGACGTGGATCGCCCCGCCCTTGGCGGTGCTGCGGGTCGTGAACGTGTTGCCACAGGAGCAGCTGACCTCGGTGGTCGTGTACTCCGGGTGGATGTTTGCCTTCATCTCGCCTCGGTCCTCTCGTTGGTGGTCGCCGGGTCGCCGTCATCACTCGTCGCGCCGTACGCGACGGGCTCGGGCGTGAACCGGAACCGGTGGCCGATTGACCAGTGTGCCATGGGCCTGAGCCGACCCGGTAATCGGGCCGCACACCTCGTCCGGCATCGTCAACACGTGCCTCCCCATCCGCATTCCCGCCGCCCGACGGGGCATTCGCCCACCCGGCGGACCGCCGCCGGGTACCCCGAACGGGGTACGCCCGCCGAGCCGGAGGTGCGCCGATGACCCGTCTGATCGCCACCCGAGGACTGCCCGCCTCGGGCAAGACGACGTTCGCCCGTACGCTCCAGCCGTCGGTACTCCGGGTCAACCGCGACGACCTGCGCCGGATGCTGCACGGCGAGCGGCTCTTCACCCAGTGGGCCGAGGCCCAGGTGACAGTCGTACAGCGGGCTCAGGTCGAGGCGCTGCTGCGGGCCCGCGCGGACGTCTGCGTGGACGACACCAACCTGCGCGCGCGGACGCTGCGGGGCTGGGCCGATCTGGCCGCCCGCTACGGCGCGGACTTCGAGGTGCACGACTTCACCGACGTGCCGCTGGCCGAGTGCCTGCGGCGGGACGCCGCTCGTCCGGCAGCCGACCAGGTCGGCACGGAGGCGATTCGCCGGCTGCACGAGCGCTACCTGGAGGGGCGGGCGCTGCCGTTGCCGGTGCCGCAGGCCCGCACCGGACGACCCGCCGTGGTCCATCCGCCGTCGACCGAACCAGCGGAGATCGTCTTGGTGGACATCGACGGCACCGTCGCGCTGGCCGTGTCCCGCAGCCCGTACGACATGACCAGGGTCGGCGAGGACGAGCCGAACACGGCGGTAATCGCGGCGGTCCGGGCGATGCACGCCGCCGGCTACGGGGTGGTCTTCTGCTCGGGGAGGGACGACTCCGCCCGCGCGGCCACCGAGGCGTGGCTGGCCCGGCACGTCCGGGTCCCCCACCTCGGCCTGCACATGCGGGCAGTCGGCGACACCCGTAAGGACTCGATCGTCAAGCGGGAGATCTACGACCGGGAGATCCGGGACCGTTACCGGGTTGCCGGCGTCTTCGACGACCGCGTCCAGGTGGTCAAGATGTGGCGAGCTCTCGGCCTCACCGTCTTTCAGGTGGCAGACGGCGACTTCTGAGGTGTCCGGACGGGCCCCGCGCGTGGGGCCCGCCCGGACTTTTCACCTGGTGACAGTGATGGTGGCCTCGGCGCGGGCGCCGTTGACCTCGACCGTCAGGCGTACCGGCGCGCCGGGGCGCAGTGCCGTCAGGGTGCCGGTGGCCGGGTCGAATCGGACCGTGTGCCAGGGGCGTACCCCGGCCGCCGAACCGATGTGCACCCCCGGCGAGGCCGACCAGTCGGCGCTGACCGGTGCGGCCACCGGGACCGTACGCCCACCGGGCTGGGTCAGCGTGGCGGCGACCGTCGCAGGGGCACCGACCGCGACACTGGCCGGTGCGGCCACCGTGAGCCGGTCGGCGTGCGCGTGGAACTCCGCGTCCACCCAGCGCGGGCCCTCGGCGAGCGGGTCACGGCGGGCCCGGTCCGCCTCGGCCGGGGTCACCGGGTCCACGCCGAACTCGGTCCAGCCGGTGAATCCGCCCTGGTCGGCGGGGGTGGACGGCGTCTTGCCCGCATTGCCGTTGATCACGTACGGCACCCCGTCCACCCGGTCGGCGTGGAAGGTGCCGACGTGCCCGCCCACGAACAGCGCGCCCTTGCCGGTGCGGTGCTGGAAGTCGGCCAGCCACTGCTCCAGCAGCGCCGCCTCCTTGCGGTCGCCGAGCTGGCTGGCCTGCGCCGGGCTGGGGTCGCGCGGCGGGTGGTGGTGCAGGACCACCACCGAACCCACGCGCCGGTCGGTTGCCGCCGCGTCCAGCGTCTCGCGGAGCATCCGTACCTGGTCGAAGCCGCCGCCGCGCAGCGTCCCGGTGGACGAGTTCAGCGTGACGAACCGGGTGCCGTTGTGGTCGAACACTCGGGAGGTGGCACCGAACGCGGCAGCGAAGTTGCTGATCGGGGCGCCCATGATCTCGTGGTTGCCGGGCACGTAGTACCAGGGCAGCGCGTCGCCCAACTCCTCGTCGAGGATCCGCCGGGCCAGCGCGAAGTCGGCCGGGTAGGCGGTGTCCACGAAGTCGCCGTTGATCAGGAGGAAGTCCGGCCGGGCCGCCTTCACCTCGCGCAGCGTCCGCCGGGCCTGGGCGACCAGGTCGCTGTCCGGGGCGGCGGCGACGAACTGGGCGTCGGAGAGCACCGCGAACCGCCACGGCGCGCCGTCCACAGTGCCGTCGCGAACCACCACCCGGTCGGTACGCGGGGCCGCCGCCGGGACGTCGACAGTCGGGGGCACCTTCGCCACCAGGTCGTCGATGATCACCTCGCTGGTGTACTGGGCGGCGGCGTTGGTCTCGGCCACGTAGAAGCGGCGTACCCGCACCGGGTACTGCACACCGGCGGGCACCGCGAACTCCACGTATTGCCAACCGGTCCAGGTGATCAGCGGGCCACGTAGCACGTGCTGGGTGTCCTGGGCGTCGTGCAGGTGCAGGCTGGGCCACTCCCCGGTGCCGTTGCCGTGGATCCACATGCCGAACGCCTGCGGCTGACCGGGCACCTCGATCCACGCGGGCGGGTCGGCGTACGCGGCCCGCGTGCCGGTGGACTGGCTGAAGTCGTACGACATCCGCAGGCCGGTGCCGGTGTGCCCCGGCGCCGGGGCGACCGACCCGCTGGCGCGGGCCTGGCTGAAGCGCCAGGACGCGGCGTCGTCGAAGCCAGCGACCGGCACGTCGGTCAGCCCGACGGTGACCGGCGGGACCGTGCTCGTGCGTCCGACGCGAACGGTGACCAGGCCCGAGCCGGTGTCCCGCAACGCGGCGATGGACAGGTTGCCGTCCCCGGTGGGGGTGATCCGCAGCAGGTCCCGGTCGTAGTCGAGGGTGAGATCGGCCGGCTCGATCGGCGCGGTGTTGCCCTCGGCGTCGTACCCGACCACGCCGACCAGGGCGTCACCGTCCCGGCCGGTCAACCCGACCCGCGGCGTGGTGCTGCCGATCCGGGCCAGCGGGCCGAGCACTGTGAGGTTCAGCGAGCCGGTGACCCGCCCCCGTGCGGCGGTGACAGCGGTGGCACCCGGGGCAGCAGCGTGGAACACACCGTCCCGGTCGACCCGACCGCGTACCGCCGGGGTGGCCCGCCAGGTGGGGGCGCCGGCCGCCGGGCCGTACGTCTCGTCGTAGCCGGACGCGGTGAGGGTGCGGGTCAGCCCCGGGAAGACCCGGTCGGGCCGCCCACCTCGCACCGGTGAGACGCCCGGAGCGGCGGTGGGGTCGCTGGCGGTCTCGACCCAGTAGCCGGTGAGTCGCCCGCTGCCCTTCGGCGCGTAGATGGCAAGGCCGTTGGGCACGGCCCGTTCGCTGCCGTCGGAGGGGCCGTTCTCCACCTGCACCGTCGACGAGCCGGGCTCGCGGGCCAGCAGCGTGGACGATCCGCCACCGTCCAGGTTGAGCGCGTGGTGGGCACCCAGCTCGGCCATCATCCGGCCCATCTCGGTCTGCGTCACGCCGCGACTGTCGACCTGACGGCCGTCCACCGTCAACATGATCATCTTTCGACCGTCGGCGCTGAAACCGACAGCGGTGCGGGGCGCGAGGGTCGGGTCGGCGACGCTCTGCACGACGCCGTCGCGGACCAGGACGTTGCCGCCCCCGACCGCCGCGTGCAGGCTGCTGCCGTCGGAGGGCTTCGGCCGCCAGGCCACCGTCACCGGATCGCCGGGGCGCAGACCGGCCAGCGCGTCGGCGCCGAGGTCGCGGCCGAGCAGCACGGTGCTGCCCGCGACGATCGGGCCGCTACCTGCCACGCTTCCCACAGCAGCCACCCGACCGCCGTTCACGGTGACCTCGACCACCCGGGCCGCCCCCTCGACGGCCCGCTGCCGGGAGTACGTCCCCCACAGCTCGGTGAAGGCACCGATGCCGTCGGCCTGCACCATGTTGTTGAACTGGGTCAGCGGGACCGGCCCGGTGGGCAGGGTGGCACTGCCGTCGAAGTTCACCTCGACCACCCGTCCGAGCCCGTTCGTGGTGACCGCCACCGCATTGCGGTGACCGCTGACCGCCGACTGGATCAGCTCGCCGTCGCGCACGCCGACACCCTGGGCGGCACCGGAGTTGTTGATGTCGAAGAAGTCGCCGTTGACCGCGGCGACCGCGTGCAACTGGTCCACCGCCTTCCGCAGCGGCTCAGCCCGGCTGACCGCGCCGGAGTTGACGTAGTCGACGGTGGAACCACCGGCGAGGTCGGTGGTGAGCGCGTCGGCACGCAGCCAGCCCTCGGCGTCGTACCGGTCGAAGGACGTCAACTGCACTCCCGGCGCGACCGGCCGGGTGGCCCTGGTGGTCTCCAGCCCGCCGGCCGGCTCCACACCGTCGACGGCGGCGGTCGGGGCGGTCGCGACTGTCGGGGCGGCGGCCAGGCTGACCGAGTCGGCCGGGCGGGAGGACGCGGGCGGCACGTCCTCCGCAACGGTGGGCGAGGCGGCCGACGGTGGGGTGACAGTGGGCGGGGCGATGGTGGGCGCGGCGGTGGCCGGCGGTGACAGGGCCAGGGCGAGCAGCGGCGTCAGCAGCAGGACGCCGGTGCGGCGGGCGGATCGTCTGCGGGTACGCATGGACGACAGTCAACCCGGCAGTGAATAGAAGTTTCAATACCTGTCGACTGAACCGAAGGAAAATTCCACCAACTCGGATGGATCCCGTCGTGCCTCCCGACACGACGAAGGGACACGACCGGTGTGGCCGTGCCCCTTCGTCTCACCCGGGGATGGTTACTCCCCCGGCGTCGACTTCGCGATCTGCATCAGGAACTCGATGTTGGTGCGGGACTGCTTGAGCCGGTCCAGCAGCAGGTCCATGGCGGCCTGCGAGTCCAGCGAGTGCAGCACCTTCCGAAGCTTGTGGATGATGGCCAGCTCTTCGGGTGCGAGCAGGACCTCTTCCTTACGCGTACCGGACGGGTTGATGTCGATGGCCGGGAAGGTCCGCTTGTCGGCGATCTTCCGGTCCAGCTTCAGCTCCGCGTTACCGGTGCCCTTGAACTCCTCGAAGATGACCGTGTCCGCCATGGACCCGGTCTCCACCAGCGCCGTGGCGATGATGGTCAACGACCCGCCGTTCTCGATGTTGCGGGCCGCGCCGAGGAAGCGCTTCGGCGGGTAGAGCGCTGTGGAGTCGATACCACCCGACATGATCCGGCCACTGGCCGGAGCCGCCAGGTTGTACGACCGACCGAGCCGGGTCACCGAGTCGAGAAGCACGACCACGTCGTGCCCGAGCTCGACCAGGCGCTTGGCCCGCTCGATGGCCAGCTCGGCCACCGTGGTGTGGTCCTGCGGCGGACGGTCGAACGTGGCCGCGATGACCTCGCCCTTGATCGACCGCTGCATGTCGGTGACCTCTTCGGGCCGCTCGTCCACCAGCACCACCATCAGGTGGCACTCCGGGTTGTTGCGGGTGATCGCGTTGGCGATCGCCTGCAGCACCATCGTCTTACCCGCCTTCGGCGGCGACTGGATGAGTGCCCGCTGGCCCTTGCCGATCGGCATGACCAGGTCGATGACCCGGGTGGTCAGGATGTGCGGCTCGGTCTCCAGGCGCAGGCGCTCCTGCGGGTAGAGCGGAGTGAGCTTGTAGAACTCCGGCCGGCGCCGGGCCTCATCCGGCTCCATCCCGTTGATCGTGTCCAGCCGCATCAGCGGGTTGTACTTGTCCCGCCGCTGGTCGCCGCTGTTGCCGCCCTCGCGGGCCGCCCGCACCGCACCGGTGATCGCGTCACCGCGGCGCAGACCGTACTTCTTGATCTGGGACATCGAGACGTACACGTCGTTCGGGCCGGCGAGGTAACCGGTCGTCCGCACGAAGGCGTAGTTGTCGAGCACGTCGATGATGCCGGCCACCGGGACGAGCACGTCGTCCTCGCTGACCTGCGGCTCACGCCCACCGGTGTCAGCACCGGTCTCGGCGCGGTCGCCGCGCCCCCGGCGACGGTCCCGGAAACGGCTGCGCCGGCCGCGCCGACCACCGCCCTCGCCGTCGTCGTCGTCGCTGTCCCGCTCGGCACGCTGGCCGCGGTCGTTACGGTCGCCCCGGTCGTTGCGGTCCGAACGCTCGTTGCGGTCCGAACGGTCGTTGCGGTCGCCCCGATCGGCACGCTCACCACGCTCGGCACGCTCGCCCCGGTCGTTGCGCTCGGCCCGCTCACCACGGTCGGCGCGCTCGCCCCGCTCGTTGCGCTCGGCCCGCTCACCACGGTCCGCGCGCTCACCACGGTCGGCACGCTCACCACGGTCGGCACGCTCGCCCCGCTCGGCACGCTCGCCCCGCTCGGCACGGTCGCCCCGCTCGGCACGCTCCGGACGCTCGCGGCGGGTCTCGCCACGGTCGGTCCGCTCGCCGGCTTCCGCCTCGTCGGTACGCGACTCGGCCGGACGCGACTCAGCCGGACGCGACTCAGCCGGACGCGACTCGGCCGCTGCGGCCCGGGTCCGCCGGGTGCGACCACGCCCCTCGGTCTCGGCTGCCGGCTCGGCCGACGCCTGCTCGGCGCCACGCCCTTCGGCTGCCGGCCGGTCAGCGGTCTCCCGCACCTCGGCGCGGACACCCTCACGGGTAGGAGCGGCCGCGGCCGCGACCTCGGCCCGCGGTCGAGGGGTCCCGGCGGCGTTGCCGCCCTGCCGCTCGGAGATCGCGGCGATCAGCTCGCCTTTGCGCATGCGAGCCGTGCCGGAGATGCCGAGCGACGCAGCCAGGCTCTGCAGCTCTGGCAGCAGCATCGCCGACAGACCGGTGCCGCTACGCCGACGACGGGCGGGAGCGGCTGCGGTGGCATCGCCAGCGACGTTGGAAACATCCGACGTCACGTCGGTGGTGTCGCTCAATGGATTCCTTCCCTCGATAAGGCCGGGACTGCCCGGAGTCGGAACTCAGGTGGCCGGGCGGCCTCGGTGCACCCGCCTCGCAAGGACGCGTCGCGGGAGTCTGTGACACAGCAGCCGGTGGTTTCCCGACTCACCAACGTCGGTGAGCAGGTCTCGCCGTCTGCGGCGACCTGTGGAAACTGCGGCGCGGCGTGGGCCTTGGCAGGGGTTGACGGGCTGACCGCCGAGAGCTTCGGGGGTGCGCCGCCCCGCAGGAGATCGCGTGCTTCGCGGCTGTGCTAGGTCTAGAGCGTAATCAACTCTTCCGACCTGCGGCAACAGGGTCCCGCTCGGCGTGTCCCAGTCTACCCCGAGCAACCCGAGCGCCGCTGACGTCTATCGGTAACTTCCAGATCTCCCAGTCTGTTCCCGCCTGAACGCTTGCCGGAGGCTCGCTGAGCGCCAGCACAGTCGGGCCGGCCCCACTGACCACAGCCGCCACACCTGCCGCTCGCAACGCGCTGACCAGGGAAGACGTGGCCGGCATCCCGGCTGCGCGGTAATCCTGGTGGAGCCGGTCGACGGTGGCGGGCAGCAGCAGGGTCGGGTCGGTGGTGAGCGCGTGCACCAGTAACGCGGCTCGTCCGGCGGTCAACGCGGCGTCGGCGTGCGGGACGGAGACCGGCAACGCGGCCCGTGCGGTGGCGGTCAATCCGCGTTCCGCCGGCACGAAGACGACCGGCCGCACCCCGTCGGCGACCGGCAGGGACACCGCCCGGGCACCTGTCGGCTCGGACCAGGCCACGGTGAAGCCCCCGAGCAGGCAGGGCGCGACGTTGTCGGGGTGGCCCTCGATCTCGGCGGCCAGCCGGAGCACGCCGGCCTCGTCCAGCCGGTGGTCCCCGTCGGTGACGAGTGCGCGCGCCAGCAACACCCCGGCAACGATCGCGGCGGACGAGGAGCCGAGCCCGCGCGCCTGGGGGATCCGGTTGACGCACTCCACGCTCAACCCTCCGGGCTGGACGCCGAGCGCGTCGAAGCCGGCGCGCATGGCCCGCACCACCAGGTGCCGGTCGTCGTCGGGCAGCTCGCCGGCGCCCTGCCCGGTCACCGTCACCCGAACCCCACCCGACGTGACCTCGGCGGCCAGGTCGTCGTAGAGCCCGAGGGCGAGACCCAACGCGTCGAAGCCCGGGCCCAGGTTGGCGCTGGTCGCGGGGACCCGGACACGGACCGGCCCGGCGGTGAAGTTCGTCGGCACGCGCTCATGCTAGGGCCCGGCACCGACGATCCGGTCGCGCGTCCGCAGCCTGGGAACCGCCGCAGCCGTGCACACCTCGTTCGGCGCTGTAGAGCTGCCCCGTAGATGGGGCATGCCACGGTCAGCCGGCGGCGCCCGCGACCGGTTCGGTGGCCGGGTCGGTGAGCGAGAGTCGACGGGTGGCGATCCGCCAGCCGACGGCGTAGACGACGGTGATCAGCCCGCAGCCGGCGAGGACGACCCGCTCGTCGACCACGTCGACCACCATGGCCACCGCCAGTTGGCTCACCGAGATCGCCAGCGTCGCGAGCATCATGTCGGTGGCGAAGACGCGCCCACGCAGGTGGTCCGGGACCTCGCCCTGGAGGGCGAAGTTGGAGATCACCCAGTTGCTGCCGCCCGCGAAGTGCGCCACGAAGACCAGCAGCAACACCAACGGGAACCACCGGACCACGGATGCGCCCAGGTAGGACAGGCCGTAGAACGACATGGACAGCGCGAGCCCGGGCAGCAGCCAGGCTCGCCTGGTCAACACCCGACGCATCAGGATCGGGCCCACCAACGCCCCCGCTCCGCGCACGGCGAAGAGCAGACCGGCGCCGAGTGGGCCCACGCCGTACACGCCGGCCAGCAACGGGAACACGGTCAGCACGCCGTTGCCCAGGCCGACGGCCGACTTCACGGTGACCAGCGCGAGCACCCGAGGCCGGTGCCCGATGTAGCCGAGCGCCTCGCGGACCGCCGCCCAGGTCCGCTGGGCCGGTCGGTTGGCGTCCCGGGGTGCCTGGAGGGGCCGGCGGATCCGGGTGGCGAGGCCCGCGGCCATTGCCAGGCCCACCGCCGCCACCCAGAAGCAGGCGTACGGGCCGGCGACGGTGCTGAGCACCCCGCCGAGTGAGGCACCGACAACTGTCATGGTGCCCCAGGCGGAACCGGCCACGGCGTTACCGGCGGCCAGCTCGTGCGGCTCCAGCACGTTGGGCAGCGCGGCCTGGGCGGCCGGCGAGTAGAACGCCTTGGCGACCGCCACCACGCCGATCGCGACCAGCGCCAGCCACGCGGTACCCGCGCCCCGGACGCCGAGCAGCAGCAGTACGCCCGCGAGCGCTGCCACATTCGCCGCGATCATGATTTTCCGCCGGTCGAAGCGGTCGGCGATCGTGCCGGTGTACGGCAGCAGCAGCGCCACGATGCCGGTGTCCACCGCCAACACCAGTGCGCCCCAGACTCCGCTGCCGGTCAGGTGCGGCAGCAGGACCAGCAGCGGCACCATGACGAACCAGTCGGCGCCGAAGACCACCAACTCGGCGAGGAAGAGATTGCGGAAGCTCCGATTGCCGGTCAGGACCGAGAGGGTGGACGCCACGGAGCGGCACCCTACCTGGTCGGAGTGGGCGGCACGCCTGCTCCCAGCAGGGCAGAGACGGTGACGAAGGTGTAGCCGCGCGCCCGCAGCCCGTTGATCATCTCGGCCAGGCCACGCAGCGCGACCAGCCGTCGGGACGCGCCGACATCGTGACCGAGCACGATCGTTCCCGGTCGGACATCGGCCACGATGCGTCGGGCGTGGCCGGCAGGATCGTGGGGGAACTCACGCTCCACCATCTGCAGTGTCCAGAGCACCAGCCGGTAGTCCAGCCGGGCAGCCGCGTGCAGCACCGCCCCGCCCAGGTGGCCGTACGGAGGACGGAGCAGACGGGGTGGCATGCCCGTCACGTCGGCGATGGCGTCGTGGCTGCGGCGCAGGTCGTCGTACGCCTCGGTGGCGTCCAGTGCGGCCAGGTCCCGGTGGTCCCAGCTGTGGTTGCCCACCTCGTGCCCGGCGAGCCGGTCACTGATGACGTCGGCATGCCGCCGGACCTGCGACCCCACCAGGAAGAAGGTGGCCGGAACCCGGTGTTGGGCCAGGGTGTCGAGCACCATCGGTGTCCATTGTGGGGCAGGGCCGTCGTCGAACGTGAGGGCCACCAGTCGCTCCTGGGTCGGCCCCGACCAGACGACCTCCAACCTGCCGGTGCCGACGTCCTGGTACCGGTTGCCGGAGGTCGCGCTGGCGGGGCCTCCGGCGAGTGGCGCCCGTCGGTGGGTGCTCCACCACAGCTCGGAGGCCCCCGCGCCGACCGCCACACCGCCGGCGACCAGGAGGCCACGGCGCAGCAGGTCGCGCCGCCCCCACCCGCGCGCACCCTCGGCCGTCCGCCCGTCCTGCGCCACCCGCACCCTCCATGTATTCACCTGGAGTATGCAAGACGTAACACGCTGTGCAGGCCCGGTCGGTTCGGAGTGTCGTGGCCGGTGAAGCCGGAAACGCCCCCGGCAGGTCCCTGCCGGGGGCGTTCCGTGATGCGGTCGGACCTACTCGGTCGGCTCCGACGGAGGCAGCGGAGAGGTACGACTACGGGGCAGCCGCAGCACCTCGAACTGGTCCGTACCCTCCACCAACGCGCCCGACGGGGCGGGACGCGGGGCTGGCCGCGTACCCTCGGTCGCCGCCGGGGCGGGCGCGCCGCTGGGCACCGCTACCTGGTTCGGGGCGGCAGCCTCGTCGGCCTCCGCTCCGTCCACCACCGGCTCGCCGGAACGCCGCCGACCGCGCCGGTCCCGCAGCGACTCCTTGGTGTGCTCCACCATCGAGTACAGCGTCGGCACCAGGATCAGCGTGAGCAACGTCGAGCTGAGCAGACCACCGATCACCACGACCGCCAGCGGCTGCGAGATGAAGCCGCCCTCGCCGGTCAACCCGAGCGCCATCGGCAGCAACGCGAAGATGGTCGCCACCGCGGTCATCAGGATGGGACGCAGCCGGCGTCGGCCACCCTCGACCACCGCCTCCCGGACCCCCATGCCCTGCGCACGGTACTGGTTGATCAGGTCGAGCAGGACGATCGCGTTCGTCACCACGATGCCGACCAGCATCAGCACACCGATCAACGCCGGTACGCCGAGCGGCGTCCCGGTGATCAGCAGCAGGCCGATCGCGCCGGTCGACGCGAACGGAATGGAGATCAGCAGGATCAGCGACTGGGTGAGGCTACGGAACGTGGCCACCATGATCAGGAAGACGATCGCGATGGCGGCCAGCACCGCCAGGCCCAGGTCACCGAACGCGTCGGCCTGATCCGCGCTGACGCCACCGATGGTGAAGCTGGCACCCGGGACGTCGATGCCGTCCAGGCGCTTCTGCAACTCCGTGCTCGTCGCGCCCAGGTTCGACCCGGTCGCCGTGCCGGTCACCGACACGCTGCGCTCGCCGTCGATCCGGGTGACCTGCTGCGGCCCCTCGCCCTGCGTGACGTCCGCGATGTCGTCCAGCTTGACCGGACCCACCGGTAGTGCCCGCAGTTCCTCCACCGTCACCGGCGGCTTCGTGCCCAGCCGCAGCACCACGTTCTGCTGCTGGCCGTCGAGCGCGACCTGCCCGAGCGGCGCACCCCGGAACGCCTGCGACACCAGCTGCCCGACAGCGGCCTCGGTGAGCCCGACCCGACCGGCGGCGACCCGGTCGACAGTCACGTCGACCCTCGGCACCCGCTCGGCCAGGCTGGTGGAGACGTCCTCGACATCCGGCACACCGGCCATCGCCGCCCGTGCCTCCTCGGCTGCCCGGGTCAGCACCTCCGGGTCGCTGGCCTGGACGATGACCTCAAGTTGGCTGGTCGACGCCTCCTGCCCACCACCGAAGCTGATCTCACCCACGCTCGTGCCGAGCTTGTCGAACTCCTTACGCAGCACCTCGCGCATCTGCTTGGCGTCGGTGTCACCCTCGAGCGCCAGCGACCAGTTCGCGACGTTGTTGCCGCCGCCGCCCGCCCAGGGGTTGTCCCCAGCGCCTGCGGTCACCTGGTACGTCTCGACGCCCTTCGTGCGGGACAGCACCGACTCGACCTGCTTGGCCGCCACGTCGGTGGCCGCCAGCCCACTGCCGGCCGGAAGCTCCTGGCTGATGTTCAGGGTGTCCTGGCCGGAGTCGTCCAGGAAGTTGGTCTCCAGCTTCTGCGCCAGACCGAAGGTGCCGAAGAGCACCAGCAGACCGAGCCCGACGGTGATCCAGCGGGTCGACCGCTTGCGGGTGGCGAAGCCGATCACCGGCAGGTACGCCCGCTGCAACGGGCTGCGCAGCTCCTTCTCCTCCGCGCCGCGCCGCACCGCCTCGTCGTCCGCGGTGCCGCCGCGCGGCTTGAGGAACCAGTACGCGAGCACCGGGATCACGGTCAGCGACACCAGCAGCGACGCGAGCAGGGCCACCGTCACGGTGATCGCGAACGGCGCGAAGAGCTGACCCACGAACCCGCCGACCAGAGCGATCGGCGCGAACACCGCCACCGTGGTGAGGGTGGACGCGGTGACCGCGCCGGCCACCTCGCGGACGCCGGTGATGATGGCGTGCCGCTTCTCCTCGCCGTACTCCAGATGGCGTTTGATGTTCTCCAACACCACGATCGAGTCGTCCACCACCCGGCCCACCGCGATGGTCAACGCGCCGAGGGTGAGCAGGTTGAGCGAGTAGTCACCGATCCACAGGACGATCAGCGCCACCAACACGGAGAGCGGGATGGAGACGGCGGTGACCACCGTCGAACGCACCGACAGCAGGAAGACCAGGATGACGATGACCGCCATCACCAGGCCCAGCAGGCCCTCGGTGGTCAGCGACTCGATCGACTTCTCGACGAACGGCGCCTGGTCGAAGACGACGGTCAACTCCGCGCCGGAGGCGTCCTTCAGGTCGGCGAGCCGGTCGCGGATCTCGTGCGAGATCTGCACGGCGTTGCCGTCCGGCGAGGCGGTGACCGCGATGCCGAGGCTGTCCTTGCCGTTGGTACGGGTGATCGCGGTGGCCGGGGCGAGCTGCTGCTCGACCATCGCCACGTCGCCGAGACGGACGGGTGCCGCGCCCGGGGCGACCACGATGCCGCGCAGGTCCTCGATGGTGCCGATCGGCGAACCGACCTGGACCGGGAGGGCCAACGCCCCACTGGTCACCGCGCCGGCCGGAACCGCCACGCCGTTGGTCTTCAACGCCGCGCCGATCGCCGTCGGCTGGATCTTCGCGGCGGCCAGCTTCGCCGGGTCCGGGGTGACCACCACGACGTCGTCACGGGTGCCGGTCACCTCGACGGTGCGTACCCCCTCGATGCCCTCCAGCTCGGGCACGACCGTCGCGCGCAGCTTCTCGGCGAGCGCCCGCCCGTCGGCCGTCCCGGCCGCGGCCAGCACCACCGCCGGGAGGTCGTCGGTGCTACCCGCGATGACCTGCGGGTCGACGCTCTCCGGCAGCTGGGCGTTGATTCGGCTCAACGCGGTCTGCATCTTGTTGACCACGTCGTCCAGGTCGGTACCGAACTCGTACGTCACCTGGACGGTGGCCGACCCCTCGCGGGACGTGGAGGTGATCTTGTCGAGCCCCGGGATGCCCTGGAGGGCGTTCTCGATCGGCTCGGTCACCTGCGACTCGACGATCTCGGGACCGGCACCGGGGTAGGCGGCCACGATGAACGCGGCCGGGAACTCGAGCGACGGCAGCAGTTGCTGCTTCAGCGACGGTACGGCGAACGCTCCGAACACCGTGGTCACCACCGCGATGAGGGCGATCAGCCCTCGGTTGGCGAGGCTGAATCTGGCGAGCAGCGACATCGGCCTGGTTCACTCCTGAACGAGAATGCGGGCGGGGATACGTGAAAGTGTGCCGGACTCGATCACCGGAACCCCCGCCGCCCCCAGGGGCGGCCCACCGTCGGCGGTGGCGCGCTCAGGCCAGGTCGAGAGCCCGGGCCGCGGCCATCGGGTCGTTCGCGATGGTCAGCGGGGCCGGCGCGGTGGAGATCGCCCACTCCGGGTCCTTCAGACCGTGGCCGGTCACGGTGCAGACGACAGTCGAACCGGGCGGCACCGCGCCCGCCGCAGCCTGTTGGAGCAGGCCGGCGACGCTCGCCGCGCTGCCCAGCTCGACGAAGACCCCGACCTCCCGGGCGAGCAGCCGGTACGCGGAGAGGATCTCCCGGTCGGTCACGGCGGCGATCAGCCCACCGGAGGTGTCCCGGGCGTCCAAGGCCTTGGTCCAGCTCGCCGGGTTGCCGATCCGGATCGCCGTGGCGATGGTCGACGGCTCCGGCACCACCTTGCCGGTCACGATCGGGGCCGCCCCGGCGGCCTGGAAGCCGTACATCTTCGGCGTGCGGGTGGTGGTGCCGGCGTCCCGCTCCTCCGAATACCCCATCCAGTAGGCGGAGATGTTGCCGGCGTTGCCGACCGGCAGGCAGTGGATGTCGGGCGCGTCACCGAGCGCCTCGACGATCTCGAAGGCGGCGGTCTTCTGGCCGTGCAGTCGGTCGATGTTGACCGAGTTGACCAAGGCGACCGGGTGGTCCTGGGCCAGCTTCGCGGCGAGCGAGAGGCAGTCGTCGAAGTTGCCGCTCACCTGGAGGAGCTTCGCGCCGTGCACCAGCGCCTGGGCGAGCTTGCCCAGTGCGATCTTGCCCTGCGGCACCAGCACCGCGCAGGTCAGCCCCGCCCGCGCCGCGTACGCCGCTGCGGAGGCGCTGGTGTTACCGGTGGAGGCGCAGATGATCGCCTTGTTGCCGGCCTCGACCGCCTTGGACACCGCAACGGTCATGCCCCGGTCCTTGAACGAGCCGGTCGGGTTGGCGCCCTCCACCTTCAGGTGCACGTCGCAGCCGATCCGGGCGGACAGCACCGGCGCG
>NZ_JBSFBM010000024.1:0-34849 GCF_053592955.1 Micromonospora sp. NPDC002411
GTGCGAGCAGACCAGCCCCGCGCCGGTCTGCGCGGCCACCCGGGCCAGCGCCGGGTCGGCGCCCGACCAGGTGTCGTTGAGCAGGTCGGCCCCGGCGGCCACGGCCTCCGTCGCCACCTCGGCGCGCCAGGTGTCGATGGAGATCACCACGTCCGGAAACGCGGCCCGGACGGCGGCGATGGTGTCCACCGTGCGTCGGATCTCCTCGGCGACGTCGACGTCCGCGCCCGGGCCGGCCTTGACGCCGCCGATGTCGATGATGGCCGCGCCCTCGTCCACAGCCCGCTCGACCGCGCGCAGCGCGTTGTCGGCGGCGAAGGTGGCGCCTCGGTCGAAGAACGAGTCAGGCGTGCGGTTGACGATCGCCATCACGACCAGCTCGCCGGGGGCGAACGTGCGCCCACCCAGCCGAAGCGCCCCCGCCATGCCCGCCTCCTGAGAGTCCGCGCCGTCGACGCGGCGGCCGAACCCGACGCTAGTCGGTCGTCGGAGGGGAACTGTGGGCGGGCGTCGGCACAGATCATGATCGGGACGGGTGGCGGGGTCGCTCCCGGCCCGCTGCCATGCCACGATCAGTGCATGGGTCAGCTTCTGCTCCTCCTGGTCGTGGCATTGACTGTCGCGGCGGTCGTCTTCGGCGTGACGGTGCTGGTCAGCGGCGGTGATCCCGGCCTGGTGGCCGTCGAACCGGATTCGCAGGCCGTGGCGTTGCCCGGCACGCGACCGCTACGCGAATCCGACGTGGGGGCGGTCCGTTTCGACACCGGGTTGCGCGGGTACCGGATGGCGCAGGTCGATCAGGCGATGCGCCGCGCCGCCTACGACATCGGCTACAAGTCGGAGCTGATCGGCGTGCTGGAGGCGGAGGTCACCGCATTGCGTGAAGGTCGCACCGACGACGCCGACGCGCTACGTCAGGCCCGCGAGCAGTCCGCCAGCAAGGTGACGGACGCGGACGCGGCGAAGCCGGACGAGGATGTGCCGCTGGACGGGGACGCCGGCTCCGGCTCGGCGCCCGTCGGCTCGGCCGGCGCGGCAGAGCTTCCCGCCGCCACCTCGTCGCCGGCGGACTCCGACGGCGTGGCGCCGGCAGTGGCATCGGCCGACGGCGAGCCGGCAGATCGTGAGCAGACCGACGGCGCGCCCGCCGACGGTGCCGGGCAGCGAGACGCGGTGGTCCGGTCGGAGACGGCGTGACCGAGCCCGGAGGCGTTGATGATCTTCGGGAGGCGGCCCAACCCGGTGCCGGTGAGGTGACCGCCACGGTGATCGTCGACGCCCCGGCGGAGCAGGTCTTCGCCGCGCTGCTCGCCTGGGAACGCCAGTCCGACTGGATTCCGTTCACCCGTGTGCGGGTGGTCGAGGGCGACGGTCGCGAGGGCAGCCGGATCGAGGCGGTGACCGCGCTCGGCCGGGCGACGCTGCGCGACGAGATGCTAGTGGTACGCGTCGACGAACCGTACGAGATCGGCGTGGTGCACCACGGTCAGTTGCTGCGCGGCCCCGGTGTGCTGCGCTGCACCCAGCTGGGTCGGGCCCGCACCCAGGTGGTCTGGCACGAGTGGTTCCATCTGCCGGGTGGCCGGGCCGGTCGGGTGGCCTGGCCGCTGCTCTGGCCCGGCTCCAAGATCGGCCTCACCCAGGCGCTGAAGAGGTTCGCCCGTCTGGTCGAGCAGGGCCGGTTGCCCTGACCACACCCGGTGCCGGCTGCCAGCCCGGCGCTCGGAAGAGATACCCCGCCCGATGCCGCCACGTCACTGCGGCGCGGAGGTCCCGGGCGATTGAGGCGTACTCGTGGAAGGCCACCCGGACCGGGTTGTAGCTGCCCACGTTCTTGGTGAGGCCGTACACGCAGCGCTCCCGCTCCGGCGCGAACGAGCCGAAGAGCCGGTCCCAGACGATCAGGATGCCGCCGAAGTTGCGGTCCAGGTAGCCGCCCTGCGAGGCGTGGTGCACCCGGTGGTGCGACGGGGTGTTGAACACCGCCTCGTACCAGCGCGGCATCCGGTCGATGCGCTCGGTGTGGATCCAGAACTGGTAGAGCAGGTTGACCGAACCGCAGAACGCGACCACCGCCGGGTGTACGCCGGCCAGGATCAGCGGGATGTAGAAGACCCAACTGGTCAGCCCGGTCCACGGCTGGCGCAGTGCGGTGGAGAGGTTGAACCGCTCCGACGAGTGGTGCACCACGTGCGAGGCCCAGAGGATCCGGACCACGTGGTGGCCGCGATGCGACCAGTAGTAGAAGAAGTCCTGCGCGAGCAGGATCAGTGGCCAGGTCCACCAGATCTCGGCCACCCGCAGCGGGGTGAGCGCGTAGAGCAGCGCGTACGCGGCGGCGATCGGCACCTTCCACAGCAGGTCGGTGAAGATGCTGCCCAGACCCATCGCCAGGCTGGTCGCGGTGTCGGCCCCGCCGTAGCCGACCTCGTCGTCGTCGCGGTGCAGCAGGTAGGAGACCCGCTCCAGCACGATGAGCAGCACGAAGGCCGGGATCGACCAGGCGATGACGTCCGGGAACTCCTTCATCGCGCGGCCTCCGCTCGCCGTCGCCGGTCGGGACGCGCCGCTGGGCGACCCCGACTTACCGGTCGGTAACAAGCACCATAGGCAGCCGAGCGGCAGGTGGCAATGGGGTGTCGGTGCGATGCCCTAGCGTGTACGAGGTGACTGACCTGGTGATCGGCGCCGACGGGCTGGCTCGCTGCGCGTGGGGGTCGAGCACCCCCGACTACGCCGTCTACCACGACACCGAGTGGGGCCGGCCGCTGCACGGCGACGACGCGCTCTACGAGCGGATGACGCTGGAGGCGTTCCAGTCCGGGTTGTCCTGGTTGACCATCCTGCGCAAACGCCCGGCGTTCCGGCTGGCCTTCGACGAGTTCCACATCCCGACCGTGGCCGCATACGACGATGCCGACGTGACCCGGCTGCTCGCCGACGCCGGCATCGTCCGCAACCGGGCCAAGATCGAGGCGGCGATCGCCAACGCCCGTGCCGCCCTGGAACTGCCGGAGGGGTTGTCAGCGCTGCTCTGGTCCTTCGCGCCGGAGCGCCGGCCGGCCCGCCCCGCCTCGTTCGCCGAGCTCGCACCGATCACCGCCGAATCGACGGCGATGGCCAAGGCCCTCAAGAAGCGCGGCTTCCGGTTCGTCGGGCCGACCACGGCGTACGCCCTGATGCAGGCGACCGGCATGGTCGACGATCACATCGTCGGCTGTCACGTCACCCTCCCACCGGCGACATGATGGGATGGCAGGCATGACGACCGAGACCGCGTACCGGGCCAACGGATCCGGCCGAGCCGACGGGGTGGGCACCTGGGCCGTGCTGCTGCCCGCCGAGCGGTACGAAGCCGAGCGGCTCGTGCACCACGACACGTTGGAGCTGACCGGTCTGGCCGACGTCGCCGGGCCGGGCCCGGGGGACCAGGTGGCGGTGCTGGTCGACGCTCCGCCCCGGCTGGTGGCGCTCGGCCGGGTCGCCGCTACGGCCCACCGTCACCGGGAAGACCCGGACGACCCGCAGTCCGGCGTCGAGCCGGCGGAGCTTGTCGTGGCGTACACCCGTCGGGCCTTCGACGAGCCGGTGCCGGCCGACCTGCTGACCCTCGACGGGCCGGTCAGCCCACTGGAGCCGGCGGCCTTCCGGGCGTTGGCCGACCAGCTCGGCCCGCCACCGGCACGCCGCACCTGGCTGGTCAGCCTCGACCTGCCGATCGAGGCCGGTTCGCCGGCCGAAGCGGTCCGCCTGTTCTGGTCCTACGTGCAGGAGCTGGGCCCGCGTGAGTTGCCCGCCTTCGTGTCGCCGGCCGGCGACGAGCTGGCCATGCAGGCGTTCGTGCTGGGTGCCGAGGCCAACCAGGACCCGGAAGAGGACGACTAGGCCCTAGAAGAGCTTGTCCAGCCGTCCCTTCCAGTCGGCGAGGACCGGGCCCGGGTCGGTGTCCAGCACGCGTTCGAGCAACGTGGCGTAGACGTCCCGGAAGTCGGTGGTGAACTTCAGATCGCCGTCGTCGAGGTCGGTGAGACTCGGCGGTGCCCCGTGCCAGCCGCCGCGTACGCCCGCGCCGAGCAGGAGCACGTCGGAGGCGGTGCCGTGGTCGGTGCCGTCGGAGGCGTTGGCCCGGACGCGGCGGCCGAACTCGGAGTAGACCGCCACCACCACCTTCCGCCCCGCCTCGGTGCGACTCATCCGGTCGGCGAAGCCGGTCAACGCCCGGTCCAGCTGACCCAGCAGGACAGCCTGCAACTGTTTCTCGTCGGCGTGAGTGTCGAAGCCGCCGAGCGACACCGAGAAGACCCGGGTGGACACCCCCGCCTCGACGCACTGCGCGACCAGGTCCAGTTGCGCGTCCAGCGGGGTCTTCGCCCCGCCGGTGGCGGTCGCCGGGGCCTGCTCGCCGTCCGGGTCCGCCAGGTCCGGGTCGTCGGAGTCGCGGACCTGACGGATCATCTCGTCCACCGATCGCAGGTCGGCGAAGCAGGCGGCGGCCCGTGCTCGCGCGGCGGACTCACCCGGCTCGGCGGCTTCGAACGCGGTGAGCGTCTGCGCTGGCAGCCCCTTGGCGGCCTTCCGGTCGGTCACCGGCACCGCGGCGCCGGCGCTCTGCGCCCCGGCCAGCAGCGGTGGCAGCGCCGGTTCGAAGGAGACCGCCAGCCGGGGGTCGCCGCCGGCCCGGTCCAGCCAACGCCCCAGCCAGCCAGTGTTGCCCGGCCGGTCCGGCTGCGCGGTGTGCCAGATGTCCATCGACCGGAAGTGGCTGCGGTCCGGCTTCGGGTAGCCGACCCCGCGCACGATCGCCAGCCCACCCTTCGACCAGCGCTGGTGCAGACCCTCCAGGGCCGGGTTGAGGCCGAAGTCGTCGTCCAGTCGCCGCACCTCCCCGTCCGGGTACGCCAGCTCGGGGCGGGCCGCCCGGTAGGCCGGGTCTCCGTACGGGATGACCGTGTTGAGCCCGTCGTTGCCGCCGTACAGGGTCACCAGCACCAGCGTGCGGGCCTGCGGATCGCGGTCCCCGCTGGTGTCCAACAGGTCCCGCATCGTGTACGCGCCGGCCCCAGCGGCCAGCGCACCCGCGCCGACCACACCACTGGTCAGCAGGAACCTGCGTCGGGTCACCGTGTCCATGTCGACTCCTCCGCTCAGCTGACTGTGTATTCGGGGCTGACCAGGCCGGCGGCCAGCAGCTTGCGGGGCTCGCCGGCCAGCGGCGTGAGGGCGGCCCGGGTACGCGGGCCCCAGCCATCGACCACCAGCAGTCGGGCCAACGCGTCCGGCCGGCCGGCGGTCGGTGCGGCGGTCAGCCGGGCCAGCACCGTCGGCGCCGTGGCGGCGGCGAGCATCCCGGCCGCCCGCAGCCGGGCCTGCAACGACGAGGTGGTCAACCAGGCCGCGCCGGCCGGCCAGCCGCCCACGCTGGGCGGTCGCAGCGGCACTTGGTCCAGCGCGTTCAGACCGGCCAGCAGTTGTCGGCGTTGCTGCTCCGGGAGGGCGGAGGGCCGTACGCCGAGCTGCCGTAGCGCGCCCACCAGCCACTCCACCGGCTGCTTGACCAACGTGCCCCGGGTCTGCGCGAAGGCCGGCGAGGAGAAGATCGCGTGCATCGTCGCCACGGTGTCCGCGCCGGCCAGACCGTCCGGCGCCGGGATCTCGGCGCCGGCGTAGCGGAACCAGAGCCGCCCGGCCACGAACGTCGCCGCCGCGGGTTGGGTGGCGAGCAGCCCGGCGTACGCCGGGGCGTCGAACCGGCCGCTCTGTCCGAGGATGGTCTTCTCGCCGGGGTCGTGTCGCTTGGCCTCGAAGCGGGCCACTCCGGTCCGCCGGTCGACCACCCAGCCGGTCAGGGCGCGCGCCCCGGCCTTCACGTCCGCCTCGGTGTAGTTGCCGATGCCGAGGGTGAACAACTCCATCAGCTCGCGGGCGAGGTTCTCGTTCGGTGCCTTGCGGGTGTTCTTCTGCCCGTCCAACCAGATGATCAGGGCGGGGTCGCGCACCATCGCCGCGACCAGTGGGCCGAGCGGCCCTTGCCCGTGGCGGCGCAGTGTGTCCAACTGGCCCAGCATCGTCCGCGCGGACTTGACCTTCTGGGCGCTGGTCGCCCAGTGCCCGTGCCAGAAGAAGAGCAGCTTCTCGGTCAGCCCGTCCTCGGCGGCCACCATCCGGTCCAGCCACCACCCGGTGACCTGCTGGAGTTGCTCGCGGCGCTCCGCGTTGGCCTTCTGCCGCTGCTCCCGGGTCGATTCCTTGGTCAGCGCGGCGTACGGGTCCGGGGCCAGCGTCGGCGGTGGTGTGGCCGCCGCTCCCCGGTCGGCCCGTACCGGATCGAGCAGGCGGTCCAACGTCGCTGCCGGCCCGGCCCGCTCTGCCGCGTCCACCTCGTCCGCGGTCGGCCCGAAGGTGGCCCGGCGCAGCAGGTGCGCCACCGCTTCACGATCGCTCATGACGGCCGACGCTAGGCGGCTCGTGTTCGAGGACGGTAAGGGCGGCGTCCGGATCGCGTTCAGCGTCCCTCGAAGACCGGTTTCTGCTTACCGACGAAGGCGAGCGTGGAGGCCCGGTGGTCGGCGGTGGCACCGCAGATCGACTGGGCCTGCGCCTCGGCCGCCAGGGCGTCGGCGAGGGTGCCGGCGTCGGCGATGGAGAGCTGCCGCTTGATCGCCCCGTACGCGACGGTGGGGCCGGCGGCGAGGCGGGCGGCCAACTCCTGAGCCGCCGGCAACACCTGCTCGTCGTCGTCCGTCAGCCGGTTGAGCAGCCCGAGCCGGCAGGCCTCCTCGGCGCGGACCGGCTCGGCCAGCATCAGCAGCTCCACCGCCTTGGCGTGGCCGACCAGTCGGGGCAGCGTCCAGGAGGCGCCGGTGTCGGCGGCGAGGCCGACCTTGGCGAAGGCCATCAGGAAACTGGTGGTCGGACCGCCGATGCGGATGTCGGCCAGGAACGCCAGCGACGCGCCGGCCCCGGCGGCCATCCCACGGACCGCGGCGATCACCGGTTTGGGCAGGTTGGCCAGCCGGGCGGCGATCGGGTTGTAGTGCGCCCGCACGGTGGCCAGGGGGTCGCTGGCGGAGTTTTCCAGGGTGGATACGTGTTCGCGCAGGTCCTGACCGGCGCTGAACGACCCGCCCGCCCCGGCCAGCACGACCGCGCGGCAGGACCGGTCGGTCTCCAACTGCGCCAGGGTGTCGCGCAGCGCCTCCTTGAGCGGCACGTCGAGCGCGTTCATCGCCTTCGGCCGGTTCAGCGTGAGGGTGACGACGGCGTCGGTCCGGTCGACCAGCAGCGGCTCGGTCACGTGTCTAACGACCCTTCTGTCGAACGAGGCGGTTGCCGGCGTCGAGGCACTGTTCGACGTACCGGTCGGCGGCCGGACGCAGACGTGCCGCGTGCCGGTCGAAGAAGCTGGCCGCGGCGGTGCCGGGCCAGCGCTCGGGCAGCAGCGCCGGGGGCAGTTGCGGGTCCCGGAAGAGGAACGTACGCCACGCGTGCACGAGTCGGAACCGCGTCGCGTACGCCTCCTCGTCGCTGCTGCGCACGGTGACCGCCGCGAGCAGTGGGCGCTGGTCCGCGACGAACTGCTCGTAGGCGCGACCGATCTCGGTCAGGTCCCACGCGCGCCGGACCACGCCCATCGCGCCGGGGGTGCCCGAGTGGTGCGCGGCGGTGAACCGCTCGAACCGGATACCGGCCTCGGCGAGGAGCAGGTCCACGTCGTCGGCGGGGCGGGTGGCGACCCAGGTCTGCTCGTCGAGCGTGCCGTAGCCGAGGAAGCTCAGATTGGAGGCGAGCCGCTGCCGGTCCCGTCGGGAGCCGGGGGCCTCCAACACCAGCAGATCGAACCGGCCGTCCCAGGTGACCCGGCCGGTCCGGTAGATCCGGGCGGCCGCCTCGTCGAGTCGTCGGGCTGCTTTCGGTGTGATCGAATATCCCGGTCCGGAGACCAACCGGAGAGGCTCGAGCCAGCCCTGGCGCACCATCCGCGACACGGCGGTGCGAACGGCGGGCGGCGCGATTCCCAGCGGTGCCAGTAGCTTGACCAGGGCAGCGACCGGTGCCCGGCCACCCCTCGGACGGAGGTGGTCGCCGTACAGGTCGAAGAGTGCCGACCGTGCCTGCATGACCGCACATTGTGACAGGCCTTCTCAAGATAAGCTAGATGCTGTTACATCAATGCTGCTCCGGTTTGGGTCCGGCGGTGTTCATCAGGGAAAATCGTTGGTCGACGCCCCCGTGACCGTTGCGGGTGGTCGTGACGAAGTGGCTGTGGGGCAACCCACCGACCCTGGTGTAGGTCTGAGGGGAGACAACATGGCGGCGATGAAGCCGCGGACGGGCGACGGTCCGCTGGAAGTCACCAAGGAGGGTCGGGGCATCGTCATGCGGGTCCCGCTGGAGGGCGGTGGCCGGCTCGTCGTCGAGATGACTCCCGACGAGGCCAACGCGCTTGGTGACGCGTTGAAGGCAGCGGCCGGCTGAGTAAGGAGTGGTCCGGGCGGCGCAGGCCGCCCGGAGCGTTCTTTCTGACCCTGAGCCACCGGTACCACCGGTGGCTCAGGGTCTTCATCGGCGTGGGCAGGCGGGTTCGGCCCCGCTCCGCGAAACTCTCCTGGAGGTACGGTCCCGCGTGCTCGCCATCCGTCTGATCGCCGAGCCCGACCGGCTCGACGTCCTCGTCCTGCCTGTCGGTGCCGCCGATTCGGCCGAACTTGTTCCGACCGCGGCGACGCCTCCGGACGGCACGGCCGACGAGGCCGCCGCACTGGTGCCGGCGGCCCGACTGACCGGCCGGGCCGGCGAGATCCACACGCAGGTGCGCCCTGGGCGTACCCCCGGCCGGATGCTCCTGCTCGGCATCGGCGACGGTGGCGAGGCGGCCTGGCGCACGGCCGGCGCCGCACTGGCTCGCGCCGCCACGGATGAGACGCATATCACCATCGCGCTCCCGGTCGGAGTGACTCCGGCCGCAGTCCGCGGGTTCACCGAGGGGCTGCTGCTCGCCCCGTACCGGTTCCGTTTGACCGAGGCCGGCACCGCACCGACGCTCGACAGCGTCGACCTCCTGCTCGCCGACCCGACGACGTTCGAGACCACCATCGCGACCGCCCGGACCACCGCGGCGATGACCCATCTCGCCCGTGACCTGACCAACACCCCCTCCTCGGTGAAGAACCCGCAGTGGTTCGCCGACCAGGTGGCCGCCGCCGCAGCCGACCTTCCGGACCTGCGACTGCGGGTCCGTGGGCCGGCCGAACTCGCCGCCGAGGGCTTCGGTGGCATCCTCGCCGTCGGCGGAGGCTCGGCCACCGGCCCCCGGCTCGTCGAGCTGGACTGGCACCCGGCCAACGCACGCACCCACGTGGTGCTGGTCGGCAAGGGCATCACCTTCGACACCGGCGGAATCTCGATCAAGCCGGTGCCGGCGATGAAACTGATGCGCAAGGACATGGCGGGCGCGGCCGCGGTCGTCGCCGCCACCCTGGGAGCCGCCGAGATGCGGCTGCCGGTCCGGATCACCACGCTGGCCCCGCTCGCCGAGAACATGGTCAGCGGCGCGGCGTTCCGGCCCGGCGACGTCATCCGGCACTACGGCGGCACGACGAGCGAGACGACCAACTCCGACGCCGAGGGCCGCCTGGTCCTCGCCGACGCGTTGGCGTACGCGGTGCAGCAGCTCAAGCCGGACCTGCTGCTCGACCTCGCCACGCTCACCGGCGCCAACGCCGTGGCCCTGGGCAAGCGCACCGGCGCCCTGTACAGCGAGAACGACCAACTGGCCGCGGACGTGCTGGCCGCAGCCGAGGCGGCCGGCGAGTCGGCGTGGCGGATGCCCCTGCACAACGACTACGTGGAATACCTGGGCAGCGAGATCGCCGACCTCTACAGCGCCCCGACGCAGGGTGCCGGTTCGGTGCTGGCCGCGCTCTACCTGCGCGAGTTCACCGGCGAACTACGGGACCGATGGCTGCACCTGGACATGTCGGCCCCGTCCTGGGCCGACGGCGACCACGCCGAGGTCAGCCGAGGCGCGACCGGCTGGGGCGTCCGGTGGCTGCTGCGCTGGCTGGCCAGCGTCGACTGACCAGGCCGGCGCTCAGCACTTCACAGCGGCGAGCAGCCCGTGCCCGACCGGAAGCAGCGCGGGAATCCAGTGCTCCGACTCCCGGACCGCCTTGATGGTCTCGCGGACCGTCACCGTCTCCGCGTCCCGAGCGGCCGGGTCGCCGATCCGGCCGCTGGCGAGCACACCGTTGAGCGCTAGCACGCCACCAGGCCGCAGCAGCCGCAACGCCGCCTCCACACAGGCGTGGAAGCCGGTCGCCTCCGCGTCCACGAACACCAGGTCGTACGCACCGTCGGCGAGCCGGGGCAGCACGTCGAGCGCGCGCCCGGTGATGATGCGCGTGCGGCCCGCA
The DNA here is from genome assembly GCF_053592955.1 of Micromonospora sp. NPDC002411. Taxonomy (NCBI): domain Bacteria; kingdom Bacillati; phylum Actinomycetota; class Actinomycetes; order Micromonosporales; family Micromonosporaceae; genus Micromonospora; species Micromonospora sp. NPDC002411. The sequence continues at coordinate 10,413 of NZ_JBSFBM010000024.1, forward strand.
GCGAAGCCCGCCTCGGCGAAGATCCGTCGGGCGATCCGCTGGTGCTCCACCTCCACGTCGATGGTGGTGAGCACCCCGTCCGCGCGCATGCCGCGCAGCAGCCAGACTCCGCTCACCCCCGTGCCGGTGCCGATCTCGACCACGGCGCGCGCGTTGCCGGCGGCGGCCAGCAGCCGCAGTGCCGCACCCGCACCGGGGGTGACCGCGTCGAGGCCCACCTCCCGAGCCAGGCTGCGGGCGGTGCGCAGAACGAGATCCTCGGTGACGTACGACTCGGCGAACTGCTGAACCTGGGCCGTCGAACTGCCGGAACCGGCGACCGTGGCGATGGGGCACCTCCGGGGGCGGTGCGTGGTGCGGGGGCGGGTTGGCACTGTGAGCGTAGAGGCGACCGTCGTGGAGCGCAGCCGCGCCTCCGCCTGTCGCGATCACCGGGGCAACCGGTGACTCCACCGCGTACATCCGTGCAATCCTGGAGGCGGTATCCCGTCAGCCGCGACCGAACCGGCCCGTGGCCGGGCGACGCGGCGCGGGATCCGGGGACGGACTGGGAGGCACCGACGTGACCGACGGCTGGGACTGGCGCCGGGGCGGTGAGACTCCGGCGCGACCGCCCGGGGCGGGGAACCCTCCGGCCGGGCCGCCGACCACGCCTGAGGCGGGCAACGCGTCCACCGTGCCGCCAGGCGGGCCGGCGCCAGGGCATCCGCCGGTGGCCGGTGCGCCGTCGCCGAGTTGGCCGGCACCGGGACATCCGCCGGTGGCCGGTGCGCCCAACGCCGGGTCGCCGCCGGGTTGGCCGGCACCGACAGCGGGTGGGGTGCCCGGCACGGCCGGGGCGTCGCCCTGGTGGTCGGACGCGCTCGCCGATCCGTGGCGGGACCCGACCGCGCCGACCGCGGTGGTGGTGCCCGGGGCGGTGGTGGCCGGCATCGAACCCGAGGCGGTCACCGATCCGGACGCGCCAGGCCGACCGACGCTGCGTCACCTGCTGCTCATTCCCGTGATCACCGCCCTGCTGGCCGGCACGCTCGGTGGCGCGCTGGGCTACGCGTTCGCGGTTCGCGGCAGTGCGGGTGGTGCGGTGCTGGGCAGTGCGCCGGTAGATCCGCCGGCGCTGGCCCAGCGCAAACCGGAGTCACTGGCCGGTGTCGCCGAACGTGTCCTGCCCAGCGTGGTCACCGTCCGGGTCAGCAGCCTCGGCGGGACCAGCGAGGGCTCCGGCTTCATCGCCACCGCCGACGGCCATGTGATCACCAACGACCATGTGGTGGCCGGCGGCACCGGCAAGGCCTCGGTGGTCTTCAACGACGGCAGCAGCGCGCCGGCGACCATCGTCGGGCAGGACCCGGAGTCGGACATCGCCGTGATCAAGGTGAGTCGTCCCGGGCTGCGGGCGGTGGAATTCGGGGACTCGGACGCGCTGGCCGTCGGCGACCCGGTGCTTGCCATGGGTTCGCCGTTGTCACTCGCCAACACGGTCACCGCCGGCATCGTCAGTGCCCTGGACCGGACGATGCAGGCTGGCGAGCCGGGCGGGCCGGTGCGCTACTACGCGGCCATCCAGACCGACGCCGCGGTCAACCACGGCAACTCCGGCGGCCCGCTGGTCGACGGCGCCGGGCGCGTGGTCGGCGTGAATTCCACCATCAAGTCCTTGGTCGCCGAAGGGCAGGAGGCGGGCAACATCGGACTCGCCTTCGCCATTCCGATCAACCAGGCCAAGCGGGTGACCCAGGACATCATCGGCACCGGCAAGGCCCGGCGTACGGTGATCGGCGCCCGGGTGGACGGCCCGGCCGGAGTCGTCGGGGGCGGCCTACGCCTGGCGGAGGTGCAGCCCTCCGGCCCGGCGGACGGCGCCGGGTTGAAGGTCGGCGACGTGATCCTGAAGATCAATGGACGGCCGATGACCGAGCCGACCGACCTGACCGCGCTGGTGCGCAAGTACGCGCCGGGCTCGGTGGTGACCGTCGAGTTCCGGCGAGGCTCCGCCCGGCAGAACACGTCGGTGAGACTCGCCGCGGACGCGAAGTGAACAGCGGCTCACCCCTTGCCCGAAGGCCGTCCGGCGTGCGTAGTCTTGCTGCTGACGCCGAGAGGGGGCCAACGGGATGCTCGACAACCTGAACTGGTGGGAGATCGGAGCGCTGCTGCTCCTGGCGCTGCTGATCTTCGGCGACCGGCTGCCCGCGGTCATCACCGACGGCCTGCGGTTGGTGCGCAACCTGCGCAACATGGCCCGCAACGCCACCGGCGACCTGAGTCGCGAGCTGGGCACCGACATCCAGCTGGAGGATCTGCACCCGAAGGCGTTCATCCGCAAGCACCTCCTCAGCGAGGAGGACGAGGCGGCGATCCGCAAGCCGTTGCAGGGCGTCTACGACAACCTCCGCGCCGACGTCAGCAACGTGCACGACGACCTGAAGGACGTCGCCAACGCCGCGGACCTGCGCTCGGGCGGTTCCCGGTCCAGCACGGCCACCAGCAGCCCATCGGCGCCAGCCCCCCGCGTCAGCTACGACGACGCCACCTGACCGACCGCCGTACCGCCCGGCACCGCTTGAGCCTCTGCCCGGCGGTGGTCGACTCGGATTTCAGGAAGTGGGCCTGTCAACCAGCGCCGGATGCCCCGACATGCTGAAAGTCGGGTCGATCACGAGACGGCTCAGCCCGCCGGCCGTTGGGCGGCCGACGGGCTGACGGTGTTCGTGGCGGTCAGCGCCCAGCGGGCTTCAGGCCGAGCGGCTTGCCGAGCAGCGACTCACGGCGTACCGCGAGCCGGTCGGCGATCGCGCCGAGCGCCGTCGCGGCTGGAGACTCCGGCTCGGCCAGCACGATCGGGTTGCCCGCGTCGCCGGCCTCGCGGACCCGGGTGTCCAGCGGGATCTGCCCGAGCAGCGGCACCTGGGCGCCGATGGTCCGGCTCAGCGACTCGGCGACGGCAGTGCCACCGCCGGCGCCGAAGATCTCCATCCGGGAGCCGTCCGGCAGTTCCAGCCAGGACATGTTCTCGATGACGCCGACCACGCGCTGGTGGGTCTGCAGGGCGATCGCACCGGCCCGCTCCGCCACCTCGGCGGCGGCGGCCTGCGGGGTGGTGACCACCAGGATCTCCGAGTTGGGCAGCAGCTGGGCCAGCGAGATGGCCACGTCACCCGTGCCCGGGGGTAGGTCCAGCAGGAGTACGTCCAGGTCGCCCCAGTAGACGTCGGCCAGGAACTGCTGCAACGCCCGGTGCAGCATCGGGCCACGCCACACCACTGCGGCGTTGCCGGCGGTGAACATGCCGATCGAGATGACCTTCACGCCGTGCGACTGCGGCGGCATGATCATGTCTTCCACACGAGTGGGACGGCCGTCCGCGCCGAGCATGCGGGGCACCGAGTGGCCGTAGATGTCGGCGTCGACCACGCCGACGGCGAGCCCGCGTGCGGCGAGCGCCGCCGCCAGGTTGACAGTCACGCTGGACTTGCCGACACCACCCTTGCCGCTGGCCACCGCGTAGACCCGGGTACGCGAGCCGGGCTGGGCGAACGGGATGACCGGCTCCTCGGTGGCACCACCGCCGCGCAGCTGGGACTGCAACGACTGCCGCTGCTCCGGCGTCATCACCCCGAAGTCGATCTCCACGCCGGTGACGCCGGGCACCGCGGCGACGGCGGCGGTGATGTCGTTACGCAGCTTGTCCTTGAGCGGGCATCCGGCGACGGTGAGCAGCAGCTCGACGCGTACGACGCCGCTGGCACCGATCGTGGCGGAGCGGACCATGCCCAGCTCGGTGATGGGCCGGCGGATCTCCGGGTCGTTGACGGTGGCCAGGGCGGCCTGGATCGCGTCCTCGACGGTGCTCACGGGTGCTGACATGCCCGCAATGCTACGTCGCGGGGCATCCCCTGCCGCCGCTGCCCGGTGCGGTGTGAGCCAATCGATGGCCCGCCGGTCAGCCCTCCGACCGGCGCGGCCCGGTGCCGTCCGGACGGGCGTCGCGGGCGAAGTCACCGTCCAGGTCGTCACGGGGTTCGTCCAGGCCGACACCGTCGGTCGGCCGCTGCCCACGCCGCTCCTGCCGGCTCTCCTTCTCCTGCTGGCGGCGCTCCAGCCGCTGCCGGCGCTGCCCCACCTCGTCCAGCTCCTCGGCCAGCCGGGCCAGCTCGGAGCGGAGGAAGTCGCGGGTCGCCACCTCGCCCAACGCGATCCGCAGCGCGGCGATCTCCCGGGCCAGGTACTCGGTGTCCGCCTTCTGCGCGGTGGCTCGCCGCCGGTCCTCCTCAGCTGCCAACCGGTCCCGGTCGGCCTGCCGGTTCTGGGCCAGCAGGATCAGTGGCGCGGCGTAGCTGGCCTGCAACGACAGCACCAGGGTCAGGAACGTGAACGTGTACGGGTCGAAGCGCAGGCCCGCCGGGGCCAACGTGTTCCAGAGGAACCAGACCGTGATCACCACCGTCATGACGACGATGAAGTTCGCGGTCCCCATGCCCCGTGCGATGCCCTCCGACCACCTGCCGAACGCTTCGGCGTCGAAGCGGGGCAGTTTGATGCCCCGGGGCTCGCGGGGCTGGTCCAGCCGTTCGGTTCGCCGCTGCTCAGCCATCCGCGCCATCCAGCACCGCTTCGGTGGCGCCCGGGGCGGGCAGGGCGTCCCGGTCCCGCCAGTCCCGGGGTAGCGAGTGGTCCAGCACGTCGTCCACCGTCACGGCGCCGACCAGCCGGTTGTTCCGGTCGATCACCGGCATGGCGACCAGGTCGTAGGTGGCCATCCGGCGGGTGATCTCCGGCAGCGGTGTGGTGGGGCGCAGCGGGTCGATGTCGTTGACCACCACCTTGCCGAGCAGGTCGGCGGGTGGTTCCCGCAGCAGCGCCTGGAAGTGCACCATGCCCAGGTAGCGGCCGGTCGGTGTGTTCTGCGGTGCCCGGGTCACGAAGACCTGCGCGGCGACGGCGGGGGAGAGCTGCGGCTCCCGGATCCGGGCCAGCGCCTCGGCGACGGTGGCGTCCGGCGGCAGGATGACCGGCTCCGAGGTCATCACGCTGCCTGCCGTGCCCGGCGTGTACTTCAGCAGCTGACGCACCGGGTCGGCCTCGTCCGGCTCCATCAGGTCCAGCAGGACGTCCTGTTCCGGTGGGGGCAGTTCGTTGAGGAGGTCCGCGGCGTCGTCCGGGTCCATCTCCTCCAGGACGTCGGCGGCCCGTTCCCGGTCCAGGGCGGCGAGGATCTCCACCTGGTCGTGCTCGGGCAGCTCGCTGAGCACGTCGGCCAGCCGCTCGTCGTCCAGCGCCGCCGCTACCTCGTTGCGTCGCGCGTCGGGCAGGTCCTGCAGGGCGTTGGCCAGGTCGGCGGGGCGCATGTCCTCCAGGACGGCGAGCAGGTTCGCCGTACCCCGGTTGTCGGCGATGCCGCTGAGCCCGCGCACCCGGTCCCACTCGACCTGGTGCAGGTGACCACGGCGGGTGAGTCGACCGGTCTGCTCCCGGACGGCGACCCGGGTCAGCGACCACTCGCCGCCCCGCGAGCACTCCATGGCGACGTCCACGACCGCGCCGGGCTGGCCGCCGGGGTCGAGTTGCACCCGCCGGTCCAGCAGTTCCTGGAGCACCAGCAGCTCGTTCGGGCGCTTCTCGAACCGGCGGAGGTTGAGGGTGCCGGAGCCCAGCACGACGGCGTCCGCGTCGATGGAGGTGATCCGGTTGATGGACAGGAAGATCCGACGACGCATCGGCATCTCGGCGACCAGGCCCACCACCTCCGGCGGACGTTTCGTCGCCCGGAGCCGCGCCACGGCGTCACGAACCCGGCCCACCTGGTCACCGTTCGGATCGAAGACGGCGACTCCGGCGAGACGGGCGATGTAGATCCGGGTCGGCGTGCTCACGGGCACCAGCCTAAGCGCCTAGTGTTTATCAACATGTCGACCTTGGCCTACGAGATCGTGGACGTCTTCACCGACCGCCCCTTCGCCGGCAACCCGCTGGCCGTGGTGTTCGGCGCGGAAGGGCTGGCCACCGAGCAGATGCAGGCACTCGCGTTGGAGTTCAACCTCTCCGAGACGGTGTTCGTGCTGCCTCCGACCCAGGTCGGCGTCACCTACCGGGCCCGGATCTTCACTCCGGTGGAGGAGTTGCCGTTCGCCGGGCACCCGAGTGTCGGCGCGGCGGTCACCGCGAGCCGGCGGGGCATGTTCGGTGTGGGGTCTGTCACCCAGGAGTGCCACGCCGGGGTGCTGCCGATCGAGGTGACCGCCTCCGGGGCGACGCTGACCGGTGGCACACCGACCCTCGGGCCGGAGTTGGATCCGGAGCCGTTGCTGGAGATCGCCGGGCTGACCGCGGACGACCACGTCGGCCCAGCGCCACGCGTCGCCGGCTGTGGGTTGGAGTTCCCGTACCTGCCGGTGCGTCCGGAGTCGGTGGCCCGCGCCACTGTGAACGCGGCCGCGGCGCAGCGGTACGGGGTTTCGCACGTCAGCGTCTTCTCCTGGGACGGGGCAACGCAAACCGCGCACGCCCGGGTCTTCGTGCCGGGGATCGGCATCCCGGAGGACCCGGCGACCGGTTCGGCGGCACTCGGCCTGGGTGTCTGGCTGGTGGCGACGGGCCTGCTGCCGGGCGAGGGGCTGTCCCGTTACGCGGTCCGTCAGGGTGTCGAGATGAACCGTCCGTCGGCGTTGGCCTGCACGGTCACCGCGGCGAACGGCGTGGCGGTCGGCGCTACGGTCGCCGGCCAGGTCATGCCGGTGGCCCGGGGTGAGATCGCGGTCCCTCCGTTCGTCGGTTGAGGCCGGACGTCGATGCGGGAGGATGCGAGGGTGACTGACGACACGCACGGGTCGACGCCGCTGGTCGACGAGGCGATGAAGAAGGCCGCGGTGGCCTGGGTGAGCGTGTCGGGCGGGCCGGCGCTCGCGCTCTGGTGCGCCCCTCTCGAGGGCGCGCTCCTGGTGGTCAGCGGGCCGGGCGAGCAGGCGGCGCCGGGCCTGGCCGACGCGACCGAGGCGCAGGTCTCCCTACGTGGCGACCACGGTGGTCGGATCGTCACCTGGCCGGCGAGGGTGAGCCGGGTGCAGCCGGGCACCGAGGAGTGGGACACGATCGCGCCGCTGGTGGCGGCGAAGCGTCTCAACGCTTCCGGGCCGACCGCCGACCTGGTGGCCCGCTGGGCTGCCGAGGGGTGCGCGGTGAACCGGCTGGCCCCGGCGGGAACGCCGCTGGCCGGCACGGAGCTGCCGGCCGACGCGCAGGCCGAGCCACCGCGGGCCACCCCGGCGGTCCGGGCCACGCGCAAGCCGTTCCGCCTGCACCGGGTCCGTCGTCGCTGATCGGCTCGTCACCCCGCCCGGCCGCCGACCCCCACCACCTCGGCGTCGCTGTCGACGAGGGCCAGCACCTCGCCCAGGGCGGCGAGCGTCGGGCCGCGCCAGTCCAGGTCGGCGTTGAACACCATGTGCGTGGCCAGGTCCGGCGCGGCGAGCCGGACGGCTGTCATCCCGGCCCGCTCGGCACCGGTCAACTCCTGGCTGCCGCCGTCGCCGACGTACAGGCAGTCGCCGGGTGCCAGCCCGAGTCGCTGGCAGGCGGTCAGGTAGAGCGCCGGATCCGGTTTGCACCGTCCGACCTGCACTGAGAAGACCCGCACGTCGAGCAGGGGGGCGATGGCGAGCTGTGGCAGGAAGGCCGGCAGTTCGTGCGTGCAGTCGCTGATCACGCCGGTGCGCAGGCCACGCTGGCGTAGGGCGGCGAGCACCGGCACGGCGTCGGCCCGTAGCCAGGTGTCCGCGCGGACCGCCCGGTGTCGGGACGCCACGGCCGCCCGTACCGCATGGTCACTGGGGTGTACGCCGGCCTGGGCGCACACCCAGCGAAGGGTCGCCTCCGCGTTGCCGAGCAGGCCGGTGGCCCGTTCGTAGTAGGTACGGTCCAACACCTCGGTCAACGTGTCGGCGTGACAGCCGAGCAGTTCAGCCGTGCCGGCGTGCGCGACACCGCGCTGCACCGAGCGGGTCAGGGTGCCGAAGAAGTCGAACAGCACCGCCTGGTAGGTGGGCATGGGGGAGCGCCTCCGGGCGGTCGAGGGTCGCCGGCGCGGACGCGCGTGATCGTAACGGAGTGATGACCCTCCGTGCTGTCCGTCATACGTGTGAGGATTACGTCCCGTGCCCCCACCTTCACACCGGCCGTCACTGGACCCGCTGACCACCGGCGCGGTCGGCCTGGCCGTGGTCGCAGTGTCGTCGTCCGCGCCGCTGATCGCGTACGCCGCCGCGCCCGCGCTGGCCATCGCGTTCTGGCGCAACCTGCTCGCGGTCGCCGTACTGGGCCCGTTCTCGCTGGCCCGACGCCGTGCCGAGTTCCGTCGGCTTGCTACCGGCGTGGGCCGGCGGGAGGGGCTGTTCTGCGTCCTGTCCGGTGTCGCGCTGGCCGGTCACTTCGCCACCTGGGTGCCGAGCGCCCAGCTCACCACCGTCGCCACGTCCACCGCGCTGGTGGCCACCCAGCCGGTCTGGCAGGGGCTGATCGTCCGCGCCCAGGGGCGTCGGCTGCCCCGGATCGTGTGGATCGGCATCGCCGTGGCGGTCGGCGGCGCGGCGGTCGCCACCGGCGTGGACGTGGGGGTCTCCGGCCGGGCCGTCCTCGGCGACGTGCTGGCGCTGGCCGGTGCCATGTTCGCCGCCGTCTACACCGCCTTCGGCGAACGGGCCCGGACCAGCATCAGCACCACCACGTACACCACCATCTGCTACGGGATCTGCGCGCTGATCCTGCTGGCCATGTGCCTGGTCGGCGGCGTACGGCTGACCGGGTTCGACGGGCGCACCTGGCTGGCCATCCTGGCCCTGGTGGTCGGTGCCCAACTGCTTGGGCACTCGATGTTCAACTACGCCCTGCAGAAGATCCCGGCGACCACGGTGAGCGTGCTGATCCTGCTGGAGGCGCCTGGCGCGGCACTGCTCGGGTGGGCCTGGCTGGGTCAGGTTCCCCGCCCGTACGCGCTGCTGGGGATGGCGTTGCTGCTGGCCGGTGTGGCGGTGGTGGTGCTCGGCGGCCGTCGGACCGCGCCCACCGCGCTGCCCACCGACCCGACCCCGCTCGACGGCTGATCGCCCGCTGGTTCCCTCCGTGGCGGACCCGCCGCGCGTCTATCCCGGTGAGGAGGGCGATCCGTTGACGACTGAGGACCGCACCCGGGACGGCTTCGCCGACTTCGTCCGGGCCGAGACCGCCGGGCTGACCCGGCTCGCGTACCTGTTGACCGGTGACCGGCACCATGCCGAGGACCTGGTCCAGGTGGCACTGGCTCGGGTCGCGGTGCGGTGGGAGAGGGTCGCGGACCCGCACGCCTACCTGCGTCGGGTGCTCTGCACGCAGGCGGCCAGTTGGTGGCGCTGGCGACGGGCCCGCCCGCCCGAGCGGCTGGACGGTGTCGTGCCGGAACGTCCCGACCCGGGTGACGACGCCGAGGTCCGGCTGGTGCTGTGGACGGCGCTGGCCCGGCTGACCGTGCGGCAGCGCGCGGTCCTCGTGTTGCGCTACTACGAGGACCGCACCGAGACCGAGACGGCAGCACTGCTCGGCTGCCGGGTCGGCACTGTGAAGAGCCAGACCCGGCACGCCCTTCGCCGGCTGCGGGTGCTCGCCCCCGAGTTGGCCGAACTCGTCGGCCGGAGCCCGCAGGAGGTGACCTCCCGATGACCGCCCGACTCTCCGAGGCGCTGCGCCGTCTCGCCGCCGACGTGCCGCCTGCGCGCGTACCGGATGGGCTCTTCGACGCGGCGCGGACCCGGCACCGTCGTCGCCGGGCCGCCGTCGCCGGCGCGCTCGCCGTCCTGGTCCTCCTTCTCGGCACCGGGTACGCGCTGCACCCGGTGGCCCTGCCCCTGCCCGCCGGCCCGCGTCACGACGCCCCCGGCCTACCGACCAAGCTGGTCGACCCGCCGCTGCGGACCGCCTCGGTGGGTTACTCGGCACCTGGCGTGGCGGCGATGCTCTTCGGTGGTCCCGCCGTGCGCACCAACTGGTTCGAGACCCGAATGGGTGTGGTGGCCGCGGACGACGACCGCTACCGCGTGCTGGACGGCGATCCGGCCGTGGCGGGTTTCGAGGCGTTGCTCTCCCCGGACGGTCGGTACGCCTGGGTGGGCGATTCCCTCATCGACCTGAAGGCCGGCAAGACCATCCCGGACCGTCCGGACGGCTACCCGCTCGCCTTCGCGCCGAACGGGAAACGCCTGGTCTACGCCGACCCCGACACCACGTTCACGTCCCCGAACACCTATTCCACCCCGTCCGTCGGGGTCTACGACCGGGATCGCGGGACGGATGTGCTGCGGGTGCCGGTCGGCAGCGGCTGGATCCCGCCGGGGCGTACGGCCGCGCTGTCGCCGGACGGCGGTGACCTCGCCCTTCAGGTCCGCGACGAGGTCTGGCTGACCCGGGTGGGCGACGCGGGCGCGGATCGGCTCGCCGAGCCGTACCGGAAGCTGCCGCTGGCCGGCGGGCGGCTCGCCGGTGCCGGTTCCTGGCTGCCGGACGGCCGGTCGGTGGCGGTCCTGGGCCGGTCCACCTGCACCGACTGCCCGGTGCCGTCCTACCGGCGCACCTGGACACTGACCCTGCGGTCCACCGTCGACGGCACCCCGACGGCCGGAACGGCGTTTCCGCCGTTGCGCTCCCGCTCGTTCGTGCAACTGCTCGGTTGGCGCTCGGCGGACGAGGCTGTCGCGTTGGTCGGTGTGCCGGGGCCGGAGGCGGAGGACCTCCCGGAGGAGCACGACATCGCGTGGGGGCCGTATCACGAGGTCGGCACGGAGGCCGTGGAACTCGTGGTGCTCCGCCGGGGCGCGACAGCCCCGGACGTGCTCTTCCGCACCCCGGAGGGCATCACCGACCTGTCGGTCGCCGCCGACCTCGCGATCAGCGGGGCGGTACGCGAATCCGGCCGCCCTCACTACGGGCCGCCGCCGTTCTGGGCGCTCGCCGTGGGGTTCGTCCTGGCGGTCCTGGTCGCGATGCCCGTGCTGTCGCGGCTGCGACGCTGGCGCGACCGGCGGCGGCTCCGGGCCTAGCCCTCCCGCACCTCGATCACCCGGGTCGTTGGTGCGGCCTCGCCGAGCATCGCGCGCAGGGCCGCCCGGTCCGGATCGGCGAGGAACGACTCGTATCCGGCCCGGGAGTCGAACCGGATCACGTGCACCTCGGTCCGGCCGTCGGTGCCGCGCAACCGCCGGTCGAGGTGGCCGCCGTGTCGTTCGAGCAGGGACAGCACGGCGTCCTCGTAACGCTGTCCGGCCGTCTCGGCACCGGCGGCGAACTCGACGATCGCGACGAGTGTCAGCCCGGCGGTGCTAGTCATCGATGCCCACAGCCTTGGCGCTGGCCTCCCAGAGCCGGGCCGCGAGGTGCGGGTTCGTCGCCTTCCGGTACGGCCGACGCAGCCGACGGTCGACGTAGTAGCCCCCGTCGACCAGCCGGGACCGGTCCTGGTTGGCCAACCACACCAGGGTCTCGGCCCCCTTCTCCGGGCTGCGGAAGGGCATGAACCGCATACCGATGGCCACCAGCCTGCTGTCGTTGCCGAACCGGGTACGTACCACCCCGGGGTGGAAGCTGTACACGGACATCCTCGGCCAGCGCCGGGCCGCCTCGACGGTGAACAGGATGTTGGCCTGTTTGCTGGTGCCGTACGCGCTCGTCGAGCGGTAGCCGCGCAGTGGCGCGTTCAGGTCGTCCGGGTCGAGCGTGCCGAAGCGGTGCGCGCCGGAGGCGGTCACCACGACCCGCCCCACCCGGTCGGCGAGCAGGTTGGTCAGCAGGAACGGAGCCAGGTGGTTGGCCTGGATGGACATCTCGAAGCCGTCGACGGTGGTGAGCGGTTGCAACGCGATCGCCCCGGCGTTGTTGGCGAGCACGTCGATCCGGTCGTACGTCGCGCGCAACTGCTCGGCGAGCCGGCGTACGTCGTCGAGGATCGCGAAGTCGGCCCGGAACAACTCCGGCCGCTCACCGGAGTTCTCGCGTACCCGTTCCGCTGCGGCCTGGAGTCGCGCCGGGTCCCGCCCGACCAGCGCCACCTGGTCACCCCGGCAGGCCAGCCCCACGGCCGCTGCCAGCCCGATGCCGGAGCTGGCCCCGGTCACCACCACCAGTCGACGCCCAGTGAGATCTTCCACAGGTCCATTCACCCCGGTCATGGCGCGAGGTTACCGTGGCGTCACAACGCCCTTTGGGATCGTTAAGTTCTCGGATCTGTCGTCAGGTGGCGTCGGCATGCCCGCCGGACGCTGGAAGGAGCGCATCCATGGCCGTAGTCGGTCGCCCCCGCAGGTCCTGCCTCGCCGTGCCGGGTTCCAGCGTGAAGATGCTGGGCAAGGCCCAGGGTCTCCCGGCCGACCAGGTCTTCCTCGACCTGGAGGACGCCGTCGCCCCGCTGGCCAAGCCGGACGCGCGTAAGAACATCGTGGCCGCCCTCAACGAGGGTGACTGGGCGGGCAAGACCCGCGTGGTCCGCGTCAACGACCTGACCACCCCGTGGACCTACCGGGACGTCATCGAGGTCGTCGAGGGCGCCGGAGCCAACCTGGACTGCGTCATGCTGCCGAAGGTGCAGACCGCCGAGCAGGTGCACTGGCTGGACCTGCTGCTCACCCAGATCGAGAAGACGCTCGGCCTGGAGGTCGGCCGGATCGGCATCGAGGCGCAGATCGAGAACGCCGCCGGGCTGGTCAACGTGGACGCGATCGCCGCCGCCTCGCCACGCGTGGAGACCATCATCTTCGGCCCGGCCGACTTCATGGCGTCGATCAACATGAAGTCCCTGGTGGTCGGCGCGTTGATCCCGGACTACCCGGGCGACCCGTACCACTACATCCTCATGCGGATCCTGATGGCCGCCCGGATGCACGACAAGCAGGCCATCGACGGCCCGTTCCTGCAGATCCGGGACGTCGACGCGTTCCGCGAGGTGGCCAAGCGCTCGGCGGCGCTGGGCTTCGACGGCAAGTGGGTGCTGCACCCGGGCCAGATCGACGCCGCCAACGAGGTGTACCAGCCGGCGCAGGCCGACTACGACCACGCCGAGCTGATCCTCGACGCGTACGAGCACTACACCTCCGAGGCCGGTGGCAAGCTGGGCGCGGTGATGCTCGGCGACGAGATGATCGACGAGGCGTCCCGCAAGATGGCGCTCGTCATCTCCGCGAAGGGCCGGGCCGCCGGCATGAGCCGTACCTCGTCGTTCACCCCGCCGGCGGAGTGACGCGCGCCGGGCCGGATCGACAGCCACCGGCCGTCGACCCGGCCCGGGTGGTACGCCGACCCGGCCGCCGCTCTCAGTAGCTGCTGCCGCTGCTGTTGCCCGTCGTGACCGCGAAGATGATCGCGGCGACGTAGAAGGCGATGCCCAGCACCATCAGCGCGGTGATGATCCAGCCGACGATGATGCCGGCCTTCGCCATTCCCTCACCGCCCTCGCCGCTGACCCGGATCTGCTTCTGCGCCACGTGGCCGAGGATCGCCCCGATCGGCGCGGTGATGCCGCAGGTGGTGACGCCAACCAGGGCCAGCACCAGCGAGGCGATGGCCAGCCCGTTGGTCTTCGGCTGCGCCGGGTAGCCGTATCCGGGGTGCTGCGGCGGGTAGCCGGGCGGCCCGTACGCCACCGGCTGCCCCGGCGGCATCTTCGCACCCGCGTACGGGTCGCCCGGCGTGTACGGATCCACGGGCGCGTACGGGTCGCCCGGCGCGTACGGATTGGCGGGGCCGGGCTGGGTGGGTACCGGCTGACCGGCCACCAGGGTCGGGTCCGGTGCGGGGCTCGACGGCTGAGCCGACCACGTGGGGTCGCTCCAGCCGCCGGGCGGCGGGGGATTTGTCATACGAACTCTCCGTCAGGTCGGTTGCGGCATCAGGGTAGCCAGCACCGCCCAAACCCGACGCCCCCACTACCGGGTGCCGCGTTGCTCGGGCAGGTCCTAGCGGGCAGGATCCTGGCATGGCATTCGACGCGCGCGCCGCGGACCGTTCCGGCAGCCGACCCAGACGGGACGTCAGCCGCCCAGGCGTCGCCCGGCGTGCCCGTACGGCAGCGCCGACGGGCAGTTCCGGTTCCGACGAGCCGGTCGCGCTCGGCGATCCGGTGACCATGCGGCTCGACGGTCGGGTCGCCCTGGTGACCGGGGCGGGCAGCCCGGACGGCATCGGGTACGCCACCGCCCGCCGTCTCGCCGACCTGGGCGCCCGGGTGGCCATCGTCTCCACCACCCGGCGCATCCACGAGCGGGCCGGTGAGCTGGGGGTGACCGGTTTCGTAGCGGACCTGACCGACGAGTCCGAGGTCGGTGCGCTCGCCGACGCGGTCGCCGAGCAGTTGGGCGACGTCGAGGTGCTGGTCAACAACGCCGGTCTGGCCAGCCGCGCCAGCCAGGGAGTGCTGCGGCCGGTCGCCCAGCTGACCTACGACGAGTGGCGCGGTGAGATCGACCGCAACCTGTCCACAGCGTTCCTGTGCAGCCGCGCGTTCATCGGAGGCATGGCCGAGCGGGGCTGGGGTCGGATCGTCAACCTCGCCGCCACGGCCGGCCCGGTCAACGCCCTGCCCACCGAGGCCGCGTACGCGGCGGCGAAGGCAGGGGTCGTCGGGCTGACCCGGGCGTTGGCCATGGAGATGATCGCCGACGGCGTGACAGTGAACGCGGTGGCGCCGGGCACGATCTACACCGCCGCGTCCACGATGGCCGAGATCAAGCAGGGATTGGGCACTCCGGTGGGTCGACCGGGCACCCCGGACGAGGTCGCCGCGGCGATCAGCTTCCTCTGCTCGCCGGCAGCCTCGTACATCACGGGTCAGATGCTGGTGGTGGACGGCGGCAACAGCGTCCGCGAGGCCCGGTTCCGCTGACCTCGGCGGCCCACGACGGCCCGTCGGTCAGTAGCCGCTGCCGTCACCGTTGTTGCCCAGGGCGACGAGCGCCAGCCAGCCGCAGCAGGCCAGCACCGTGAGCCCGGTGAAGACGTAACCGAGGATCAGGCCCCAGGTGGCGAGCTGGTCGCCGTCCTCACCGCTGGTGCGGATCTGCCGCTTGGCCACGTGGCCGAGGACGGCGCCGGCCGGCGGGAACACGAACGCGAACACCAGCGACAGGATCGCGAGCACGTTGGTGCCCCGGCCCGGGCCGCCGGGTGGCGGGCCGTACTGACCGTAGGGGCCCTGCGGGGGGTACGGCGGCTGCTGGCTCCAGTGCGGCGACTGCTGCGGGCCCTGGTGCGCGTACGGCGACGGGTCGTCCGCTGGTGGCCCGTACGGTGAGCGTTCCGCCGGTAACTCGAACGCCGGCTGGTCCGATGGTGGCTGCCCGGGTGGCGGCGGCGCGTACGGCGACTGGTCCCGTGGTGGCTCGTAGGGCGACGGTGGCGGCTCGTCCCCTGGTGGTCCCGACGGCGGCGGGTAGCTCACTGCTGCACTCCTCCTGCCGGTGCCGGAAAAGTCCCTCTTGCCGGACGCTACCCGCAGCGGTGAACCTTTTCACAGCGGTTGTGTGGACTGGTCACCTTGGCCTCGCCGACTCCCGAGGTCGATACTTACCCAGCGTTCAGTTACCCATGAGTAGTGCGCGGATCCCCGGAGGCTGAGATGGCTCGACTCGCCCAGACGCCCGGCCTGACCGATGTGCAACAGTCGATCCTGGAGACCGTTCGGGACTTCGCCGACAAGGAGATCATCCCGCACGCGCAGCGGCTGGAGCACGCCGACGAGTACCCCACCGACATCCTCGACGGCATGCGCGAGATGGGGCTGTTCGGCCTCACCATCGACGAGGAGTACGGCGGCCTGGGCGAGTCGCTGCTCACGTACGCGCTGGTGGTGGAGCAGCTGTCCCGGGGCTGGATGTCGATCTCCGGCATCGTCAACACCCACTTCATCGTGGCCTACCTGATCTCCCAGCACGGCTCGCCCGAGCAGAAGGCCCGCCTGCTGCCGAAGATGGCCACCGGCGAGGTCCGCGGCGCGTTCTCGATGTCCGAACCGGAAACCGGCTCCGACGTCTCCGCCATCAAGTCCCGGGCCGTCCGCGACGGCGAGAACTACGTGCTCAACGGGCAGAAGATGTGGCTGACCAACGGCGCGTACTCCTCGGTGGTGGCCACCCTGGTCAAGACCGACACCGGTGCCGACTCGGTGTACGGCAACATGAGTACCTTCCTGCTGGAGAAGGAGCCGGGCTTCGGCGAGACCGCCCCCGGCCTCACCATCCCCGGCAAGATCGAGAAGATGGGTTACAAGGGCGTCGAGACCACCGAGATGGTGCTCGACGGGGTGACGGTGCCCGACTCGGCGATCCTCGGCGGTGCCGACCAGGTGGGCCGGGGCTTCTACCAGATGATGGACGGCATCGAGGTGGGCCGGGTCAACGTGGCCGCCCGCGCCTGCGGCATCTCCATCCGCGCGTTCGAGCTGGCGGTCGGTTACGCCCAGCAGCGCAAGACCTTCGGCCAGCCCCTCGCCAAGCACCAGGCCATCGCCTTCAAGCTCGCCGAGATGGGCACGAAGATCGAGGCGGCGCACGCCCTCATGGTCAACGCCGCCCGCCTCAAGGACGCCGGCCAGCGCAACGACGTCGAGGCCGGGATGGCCAAGCTGCTCGCCTCGGAATACTGCGCAGAGGTCGTCCAGGAGGCGTTCCGCATCCACGGCGGCTACGGCTACTCCAAGGAGTACGAGATCGAGCGGCTGATGCGGGAGGCCCCGTTCCTGCTCATCGGCGAGGGCACCTCGGAGATCCAGAAGACCATCATCTCCCGCGGTCTCCTGAAGGAATACAAGCTCTGACCGCCCGCCCTTGCCTCGTCGATCATGGAGTTGTGGTGGGCACAAAAGCGGCCTACAACCGCAAGTCCGGCACCACGACCCCACGATCGACGGGGTAGGGCAGGGGGCGGGCGGGATCAGGCGAGGCGGGTCAGGTCGCCGGCGGCGCGTTCGACGATGAGGCACCGGTCCTCGACGTACTCCATGCCGGCCTCCTCGGCGATCCGCCGCGCCTCGGCCGAGACGATGCCCAGTTGCAGCCAGACCGCCGGGGCGCCGATCGCCGCCGCGTCCCGGACCACCTGCACGGCGTCGGCTGCCGGCCGGAACACGTCCACCAGGTCGACCGGGTGCGGGATGTCGGCCAGCGTCGGGTACGCCCGCTCCCCGAACAGCTCGTCG
This sequence comes from Micromonospora sp. NPDC002411, assembly GCF_053592955.1. Taxonomy (NCBI): domain Bacteria; kingdom Bacillati; phylum Actinomycetota; class Actinomycetes; order Micromonosporales; family Micromonosporaceae; genus Micromonospora; species Micromonospora sp. NPDC002411. The sequence continues at coordinate 27,613 of NZ_JBSFBM010000024.1, forward strand.
ACAGTGGGGTTGACCGGGATGATGCGCCAGCCGTACCGCTGCATCTGCAACGGCACGGAGTGCGCGGCCTTCAACGGGTCGCGGGAGGCACCCACGACGGCGATCACGGCGGAGTCGGCGAGGATCTGCTGAGCGGTACGCACCCGCCGACTGTAGCTCCGAGCCCGACTACAGCAAGGTCAGTTGTTCGGCTGCCGAGGGTGGCGGTGGTTCGGGCAGGTTGCGGTTGTCGCCTCGCTCGCCGCGGTGCATACCGTGCCGGCGGGCGGCGATCCGGACCCGTGCGGTCACCTCCCGCTGGTACGCCTGCGGGGCGTACGCACCGGCCCGGTACAGCTCGCGGTAGCGGGGCACCAGGTGTGGGTGCTCACGGGCGAGCCAGGGCGCGTACCACTCCCGTGCGCCGGGGCGCAGGTGCAGAGGCAGCGCGGTCACGCTGGTCGCCCCGGCCGCCGCGATCGCCGACACGGTGGCGTCGATCGACGCGTCGTCGTCGCTGAGGCCGGGCAGGATCGGGGCCATCAGCACCCCGACGGAGAAGCCGGCGTCGGCGAGTGCCCGCACCGCGTCCAACCGGCGGCGCGGGTGTGGCGTGCCCGGCTCGACGGAACGCCAGAGCTGCTCGTCGACGAACCCCACCGAGAACGAGATGCCCACGCTGGTGACCTCGGCGGCCTGGCGCAGCAGGGGCAGGTCACGCAGGATCAGCGTGCCCTTGGTCAGGATCGAGAACGGGTTGGCGAAGTCCCGTAGGGCCGCGATGATCTGCGGCATCAACCGGTAGCGGCCCTCGGCCCGCTGGTAGCAGTCGACGTTGGTGCCCATCGCCACGTGCGCACCCCGCCACTTCGGCGCGGCCAGCTCCCGCCGTACCAGCTCACCGGCGTTGACCTTGACGATCACCTTCCGGTCGAAGTCCGCACCGGCATCGAGGTCGAGGTAGGTGTGGGTGTTTCTGGCAAAGCAGTTGTGGCTGACCACTCCGTTGGCGATGAAGTCGCCGGTGCCGGTGGTGATGTCCCACAGCGGCAACTCCAGCCCGAGAGCTTGAATGTCGACGACCTTGAGTGCGGCCTTGCACTTCAGGGCGGCACCCGCGATCGACCGTTTGCGGGTGATCGCCGGGTCGGTCAGGTGGAAGAACCGGAGCCGGGCGGCGAGACCTCCGGTCAGCCGGATCTGCCGCACCCGGTTGGGGCGGCCGTGATCTTCTCGGACGTACGAGAACCCGAACCGTCGAAGCGCGTCCGTCGCCTGGTCGAGGATCGCGTCGTCGCTGTTGCTGATGCGCAGGATGCCCCCGCTGCAACTGCCCTCGGCGTCGAAGATGCCTGCCAGGAAGCCGAGCCGCCACTCGTCGCTGGGACTGACCGGCCATTGGATCAGCCCGGTGATCCTCTCGATATCCCCTCTCTTGGAGGTGCGGATGGCCGACACAGCTCGGCGTGTGGCGCTGGCCGGTGTGAACGAGAAACGCCTTGTCTCGACGCCCTCCTGGGCAAGGTAGCGCTCACTTCTACTCAACGCCTCGTCATCGATCAGCGCCAGACGGAACCGATGCACTACCCCGTAGGAGTACGAGAAGGTGCCGAGGTGAGCGTCGCCCCGCACCATCCCGCAGAGGTAGCCCCGCCGGTAGTCGAGTGATTCCTTGGGCCCCGCTGCGAAACGGCCCGTGCCGATGAGGCGATTGTTGGTGGTCAGGTAGGGGCGTTGGCCTTCGCCCTGCATGGCACCGGTGACGTACTTCCAGCCGCGGTCAGAGAGGAACCGGTGGTCTCCGCTCGCGATGAGCGTGGTGCCGTCCGTCAGGGTCACTCGGTATGCGGGTTTCACTGTGGACCACTTGTCGAGGACGGTGGTGACCACATATCGGCGGTAGGCGCCGCGGCGCTCGGTGCCATAGATGCGGTCGCCGGGCGTCAGTTCGCTGATCGGCTTCGTGCGTCCGTCCGCCATCAAAATGGGGGTGTCGCCCGATACGCAGTAGACACACGCATGAGTGCATCCACGGTACGGGTTGATGGTCCACTCGAAGGGGACGCGGGACTGCCCGGGCACCCGGTTGAGGATGGACTTGGCCTGCACCTCGTAGAAGGTCATCCCGGCGAACTCGGGGGTGTCGAAGGTGCGGGCGACGGCGCCGGGCAGCGCCAGCGGCAGGGGTGGCGTCGCTGGCGCTGCCCGCTCGGGGTCTCCCTCAACCGGGGGAGCGGTGAGGTTGTCCCAGCGCATGGGCACTATTCGAACACGTGTACGAGCCCGGCGCAAGTGACCCGCCGTACACCGGTGGGTGTTCGGGTGGTTGGTGAGGGGAGGATGGACCCATGGAGACGTCGACCTTCGTCTACGACGGGGACTGCGCGTTCTGCACGCAGTGCGCGGATTTCATTGCCCGCCGCATTCCGACCGGCGCGCGGGTGGTGCCCTGGCAGTTCGCCGACCTGGACGCGCTCGGCCTCACAGTGGCCGAGTGTGAGGAGGCCGTGCAGTGGGTCGGTTCGGACGGCGTACGCGCCGCCGGCCCGGATGCCATCGCGAAGCTGCTGGCCGGCAGCGGCCCGGTCTGGCGGGTGGCCGGTGCGGGCCTGCGGTTCCCGCTGGTACGCGTCGCGGCCTGGCCGGTGTACCGCTGGGTGGCACGCAACCGGCACCGCCTGCCCGGCGGCACGGCGGCCTGCTCCCTGCCGCAGGAAGCCCGCGAACGGCTCTACGGCCCGGCTGGACGCCCGACCACCGAGGCCTGATCGCTGAGCGGCGGCGACTCCGTACCGGCATCCGACCGGATCTGTTCTGGCGGTGCCGGTGCCGGTGCCGGTGCCGGTGCGGGCGCGGCGGGGCCGCGGCCGACGAGCCGGCGGGCCCAGACCAGCGGGCGGACGCGTTCCAGCGGCAGGAAGCTGGTCATCGCGGCCAGGTGCGGCGCGAACGAGATCGTGATGGTCGCGATGGTGACCGCGTGGAACGAGTAGAAGAAGCCGACCATGGCGTGTCGCCAGCGGGGTGGCAGGAAGAAAACCACCGGGCTGAGCAGCTCGAACGCCACGATGCCGAACTGGGCGACGATCAGCAGGTACGGCACCTGGGCGATGAGGTCGGCCAGGTCGGTGCCGCGTCGGATGATCGCGCGGGCCAGCACCGAGCCGGTCAGCCAGTCCAGGCCGCCGAAGCGCAGCTTGGCGAAGGCGGCCAGGAAGTACGTGCAGATCACCGCGATCTGGGTGACTCGCAGAGCCCAGCCGCCGGCCTCGGTGCGGGTGGTGTCGCCGTGCCGGGCCCGCCCGGCGGTCGGGAGCACAGCCAGCGCGACGAGTAGCCCGAACCGGTCGTGGTCGACCTTTCCGTAGCTCATCGCGATGATCATCCACTCCAGGTACAGCGCGCAGACCGCCCAACCGAGCAGGCGGGGTGCTCGTCCGGTCGCGGCGAGGAGGGCGAGCGCCAGCAACGACCAGAAGATCACCGTCACCAGCGTCTCGGTCGGCGTCGGCAGGGGGAGCGCGCGGCCGATCAGCAACGGCTGGTACAGGTCGCCGGGCACGCTGACGCGGGTGCGCACCCAGGGGGTGAAGATCACCAGGTCGGCGGCGACGAAGAGGTAGATCAGCGTCCGGAACGCGGCCACCCGACCTCGGGGGACGGCCTCGGTCAGCCAGCGGGTCATCGGGGTGCCTGCCAGCTGACGACTGTCTGGTCGGTGTGCTGCCCGGTCGGCCGACCGGCGCGGATGCCGTGCCAGCGGATGACGATGCGGACCTCGACCAGCTCGGGGGCGTCCGGGTGGCGTTCGGCGTACGCGTCGGCGACCTCGGTGAGCAGCGTCGGGTCGGCGGCGTACCGGGCCTGCTGACCCTCGATCTCGGCGCGGCGGATGCCGGTCGCATCCTGGTCGAGGTCGATCACCGTCCCGGCGCTGTTCACTCCCTCGACGCGGGTGTCGGGGGCGGGCGCGTTCGGCGGGTTGGAGGTGGAGTACATCCGGAACGGGCCGAACGGGAAGTCGTCGTCGCTGCCCCAGAAGGTGCCGACCAGTAGCAGGGCGAGGCCGAGTGCGGTCGCGCCGAGCCGGGTCACGCGCCCGCGGGTGGTCAGGGTCTCCATCGGGTCGTGACGATACGGGATGTACCGGCCGTGCCGGGTCCCACCGACGGTCAGTTCGGCCTGCCCGGGTAGGTGATCATGCAAATGCTTCCGGGAGTACGACGAAGGCCGGGCCCGCACCGGGCCCGGCCTTTCGTGTCGTTCGGACGACTCAGTGGTTGTGCTCGGCCAGCTGCTTTCGGACGTCGTCCATGTCCAGGGCCTCGACCTGCTCGATCAGGTTCTCCAGCGCCGACTCGGGGAGGGCGCCCGGCTGGGCGAAGACGATGACGCCGTCGCGGATCGCCATGATCGTGGGGATCGACCGGATGTCGAACTTGGCGCCCAACTCCTGCTGGGCCTCGGTGTCGACCTTGCCGAACACGATGTTCTGGTGCTTTTCCGAGGAGCGCTCGTAGACCGGGGCGAACCGCTTGCACGGACCACACCAGTCGGCCCAGAAGTCGACCAGGACGATGCCGTCGTTGCCGGTCACCTCGTCGAAGTTCGCCGAGGTCAGCTCAACGGTTGCCATTGCACTCTCCGATCACCGCGGTTTGTCTACGACCCGTAGAACCCGGGCTGACCGTATCGAATTCCCGGGGGGTGGGTCACGAAACGTGGCAGGTCCAGCCAGGGGGCCGGGGACCATCGACTTACGTCTGTTTCTCCCCGACCTGCGGAACGCAAATGCATGACGCACTTGCGTGACCTGCGGTAATGGGAGCGTTTCCAAGGAGATCCACCCGATTGAGCTCTACGAATCGGTAACTTAGGCCGTGACAAGGAGGTATCCGGCCTGCGGAGATCGCTGATCAACCTCCGAATCGTCACCGAGAGTAGTGTTACAAAAAGATAAATGTGACGCCGATCTCTGTCGAACCTACGCTGTCGTAGGGCAGACTTCTCGGCATCAGAGCGTGGGCGGCGGGTGCCGGGGAGGGCCCCGCCGCTCATTGCGTCTCCCCCCGGGTGCCAGTGACCGGTGTGACTTTTCCACCGCCGACGCGCCCCGCCAGTCGCCTTAACCTTCGGTAAGGCATGCTGTGCCGAACTCCATCGCCGCCCGTCGAAGGGGACCAGGATGCAGTTCGGCCGCTACTACGAGGAGTTCGAGGTCGGCGCGGTCTACCGGCACTGGCCGGGCAAGACCGTCACCGAGTACGACGACCACCTCTTCTGCCTGCTCACCATGAACCACCACCCGCTGCACATGGACGCGCACTACGCCGAGACGGCCAGCCAGTTCAAGCGCAACGTGGTGGTCGGCAACTACATCTACTCGCTGCTGCTCGGCATGTCGGTGCCCGACGTGAGTGGGAAGGCCATCGCCAACCTGGAGGTCGAGTCGCTGCGGCACGTCGCGCCGACCTTCCACGGCGACACCATCTACGGCGAGACCACAGTGCTCGACAAGCGTGAGTCCGGCTCCAAGCCCGACCGGGGCGTGGTGTCGGTGGAGACCCGCGGCTACAACCAGGACGGCACCATGGTCTGCGTCTTCCGGCGCAAGGTCATGGTCCCCAAACGGGAGTACGCGGCGAGCGCCGTCCCCGACGGGGTGGATCCCGAACGGCCCAGCTTCCCCGAGCCGCGGTGAGCGGCACGGCGGGCTGACCGCCGACGGACTCCGGGGCCTTTCCCGCAGCGCGTTTGCTGTGGAAGAGGCCCCGCTCCCGTGCACGGGGCATATGCTGACGCCGGAGGTTCCGATGAGCCACTCCGTCGCCGGAGAGCCGCCCTCTGCCGGCCGTCGAGCCGCACCGTCGACCACGGCTGCCTATTCCGCCGCCGAGTGGGACCTGCTCACCGGTCTGCCCGGCCGGGTTCTCGTGGCTGCTGCCGCCTCCGGCCCGGGCCGCGCCGAGCGGGGGGTCATGGCCGGTCTCGCCGGTCTGGACGCCGTGGCCGCGGGTCGCGCCTTCGACAGTGATCTCGTCCGTGCGGTGGTCGCCGCGATCTACGCCCGGCACGACGGCACCCCGCACCCCACCGAGCAGCTCACCGATCTGGTGGACCTGTTGGCCGCCTGCCGGGCGGCGAACCGGGTTCTGCGGCGGCGCGCCGACCCCGCCGACTCGGCCGCGTACCGCCAGTGGGTGCAGTCGGTCGCGGCCCGGGTGTGCCGCGCGGTGCCCAGCCCCGGCGAACGTCGGGTGGACCACCTGGCCACCCCGGCGGACCGGCGCTTCCTGGACCGGCTCGGCGCCGCCCTTGGGCTGCGGTGACCCGGCAGGCCGTCGCAGTGAGCGCCGACGTGGTCCGTACCCTCTGATGACCGTGACCGAAGACCAGCTCGAGGTGGGTGTGGGCCCCTGGCCGGGGGACCTGCCGGACGACCCGCGTTACGACAGGCAGTTGCTGGCCGAGGGGGACCGGCGCAACGTCGTCGACCGCTACCGCTACTGGCGGCACGAGGCGATCGTCGCCGACCTGGACCAGCACCGACACGGTTTCCACGTCGCCATCGAGAACTGGCAGCACGACTTCAACATCGGCACTGTGGTCCGCAACGCCAACGCGTTCAACGCCGCCGAGGTGCACATCGTCGGACGGCGACGGTGGAACCGGCGCGGCGCGATGGTCACCGATCGGTACCAGCACGTGCGACACCACGAGACGATCGAGGAGTTCGTGGCCTGGGCGGACGAGCGCCAGCTGCCGGTGTTCGGCATCGACAACCTGCCCGGGTCGCGTCCGTTGGAGACCGGCACCCTGCCCCGGGACTGCGTACTGCTGTTCGGTCAGGAGGGCCCCGGGCTCTCCGCGCCGGCCCGAGCGGCGTGCGCCCAGCTCTACTCCATCGCCCAGTACGGCTCGACGAGGTCGATCAACGCGGGTGTGGCCAGCGGCATCGCGATGCACGCCTGGATCCGCGCCCACGCCGGTCCGCCGCCGGACTGATCCGCGCCCGGACGCCGAATTGGACGTTCCCACTTGACGTGCCGACGGTACGGGGTGACGGTGGGGATGTGAGTGTCGCGGTGAGTTGTCCGAGATGCGGGGGCCCGGTACGGGCGCCGGATCTGATGCACACCGACTCGAGATGCCTGCGCTGCGGCCCGGTGCCGCCGCTGCACGTGCCCGAGCACATCGGAGCGGACATCGTGGCGAGCGTGGTGGAGCGGATCACCGCGACCGCGGATCCGCCGGTGAC
>NZ_JBSFBM010000025.1:0-34710 GCF_053592955.1 Micromonospora sp. NPDC002411
GCCCTTTCTGCGTTCCCGCACCCTGATCAGGCGGTCAATACCCTGCCGTTACTGCATGGCGGGCGCACCCTCAGCGTGATCCACTCCAGGTCGCCGACGTGGCGGTATCTCCCGCGGCGGATACCGCCATATCGGCGAAACGAAGCCGATCAACGCGCGCAACGGTGCGAGTAGCTCCCGGTGGCACGCCTTTGGCGATCTAGGGAGTCGGCTTCGTTGAGGTCGGTGAAGTCGCCGGCGGTACGCCAACCCGCGCAGCCGGCGCACGTTCGTTCTACCCACAGATTGTGGGCGCGGAGGTGCGATGGCACCTCCGCGCTGAGGCAGTGAGGAACAGACCGGACCAAGGCCGTAAGGCCCTTGGGGCTTAGGAGGGCTTCGGGCCGCAGACGTAGCGGGGCTCCGCGTCGTAGCGCCAGGTGAACTTCTCCCGCTTGACCACTGCCCCACCCTTCTTGATGACCCGGAAGGCGTCCTGGGTGAAACCGTTGATCCCGTTGGTCGCGATGCACGACGGACCGGGCTCCAGGTGGATCAGCTTCGGTGTGGTGATGTTGCGGCGGGGACCGTACTCCGTCTTCACGCTGTCGTAGATCTTCGTGCTCCAGATCGACACGGTGATCGTGCTGGACGTGTACGACGTGTCGATGAGGAGGCCGTACTCGGTGTTGTTGCGGAACTTGAAGTCCAGGTCCGGCCAGAAAATCGTCGACTCGATGACCGCCGGGTACCTGTCGAACCAGTACGAGTGCGGCTTGTGCTCGACGTCCTCCAACCCGGCGTAGTAGGTCGCGTTGAAGAGCGTGGTGGTGAACTGCGAGGTGCCACCGCCGACACCCGGCACCAGTTTGCCGTTGAGGATGACCGGCGCGTCTCGGTAGCCCTGTGCGTAGCCGCGTTCGCCGGTGTGGCCGTTCAGGGAGAACGTCTTCCCGGGTAGGACGACGGTGCCGTCGACGTCCTTGGCGATGGTGGCGATGTTCTGGCTGCGCGAGGAGGCCAAGCCGCCGGTGAACCGGGTGGTGAAGGTGGACACCTGTTCCTTGATGCCCAGGCCGGACAGCTTCTCCGCCGTCAGTTCGGGTTGGGTCGGCTTCAGCTCGCCGGTCACCTCGCGACCGTCCGCCTTCGGTAGCACGGCCAGCAGGTCCTGCCCCAGGGTTGCCGTGTCCAGTTGCTGGCCGGGGCGCCCGTCGGTGACGGTGGGGCGGCCACCGGAGATGCTCATGGTGGCGTCCTTGGTCGGTACCTCGATGGTGTTCAGGTCGTCGCCGAGCGCTGCCCGCAGTCGCTTGACGTCCACCGACGGGGTGAGCTTGCCGGTCTTGTCGGCGGTGAACCGCAGGCTCTTCGCGATGACGGTGGGTGGGACCTTCACCGACCCCTTGGTGGTGCGGAGCGTGACGGGGGCGGCGACCGCTGGCTTCGCCAGCTCGTTGACCAGCCGGTCCAGCTCTTCCGGTGTGGTCGTCGGGTGGGTCTCCACCAGCGGCACCGTGATCGGTGTGCCGGCCAGCCAGCCGGCGCGGACCACCTCGGCGGAGCGTTCCGGAGCCAGGGCCAGCCCGGGCTTGGGCTGCACCACCTTCGGCTTGGTGCCCTGATAGGTGATCGCCGGCATGGTCATGCCCTGGGCCTGGTCGCCGAGGACCTTACGGAGGGCTTCGTCCAACCGGGCAACGTCGACGGTGACCACCGGGTCGACAGTGCGGGAACCGACCAGCCGGCTGACCGGGTGCGCGTCGGCCGCAGCCGCAGCCGCGACGGTCGCCGGCACGTCGACCTCAAGCCCGACGTCGGCCGGGTTGATCTCGGCCGTACGCCCGTCGACGCTGACGGTCAGCGGCTTGGCGTGGTCCGCCGCCCGCCGGGCCAGCTCCGCCCGCAACTCCCGGTCGGCGTCCGCGCGGCTCCGGCCGCCCAGTTCGGCGCCGAGCACGCTGGTACCGCGCGGAACATCTCCGGCGTACGCCCAGGCACCCGCACCTGCCACCGCGGCGAACACACCCCCGGTGACGCCGGCGGCGAGCAACATCCGCATGCGGCGGGGGCGGCGCGGGCCGGCCTCCGGCTCGGAGGGGCCGGGCGCCGTCGAGGTGGCCGGCCCGTCGTCGGGCCAGGTGACCGCGGTGACCTGCACGGTGGGCCGGTCGTCGGCGGGTGGAGTCTTGTCGCCGTACAGCGTCACTGGAACCTCGATCGCCAGGGTGCCGCGGGAGTTTCCCACTCCCGGAGGCACCTACGGTAACGAATGCCCGGCGGTCCTTGGCGGCTACGCCCACCGGACCCAGGTGCGGCGTGTCGTCCGGCGTGTCGCACGAGCCCGGGGGCGCTGCCGGCGGGGGACCGCCGACGTGGCACGGTGGCCTCGTGGACACAGCGGAGCGGGTGTTGGCGTACGGCGGCGGTTGGCTGGACCGGGCGGGCCCGCTGCGCACCGATCCGGCCCGGGTGGAGGCCCTGCTCGCCGAGCCGACCACGGTCGTGCTGCCGATGTGGCGGGACCGCTGTCTCGTCGACGGGGACGGCCCGGTGCGGCTCACCGCGGACCGTGCGTCGCTCGTCCGGTCCGCCGCCGGTGAGACCGTCTTCCTCGGGCTGGACGGGGACGTGGCGGTGTTCGCCGCTGACCTGTCCGCGCTCCCCGAGCGGTCCGCCGCCGAGATGGCTGGTGCGACGCGTGCCGTCGACGTACGGGCGCTGGTCGGGCGGCTCGATGCGGGCGACGCGGCCGTCCAGGCGTACGCCAGGGGGTTGTTGCACTGGCACCGGCAGCAGCGGTTCTGCGGGAGGTGCGGTGCGCCGGCCGTCGCCGGCGGTGGCGGGCACCTGCGGACCTGTACCGGCGGGGAGTGCGGGCGGCTGCTGTTTCCCCGGATCGAACCGGCGATCATCGTGCTGGTCGAGGCACCGGGATCGCCGGGGCGGTGTTTGTTGGCCCGGCACGCGGGCGCGCCAGAGGACGCGTTCTCGACGTTGGCCGGCTTCGTCGAGGTCGGCGAGAGCCTGGAGGACGCGGTCCGTCGGGAGATGGCCGAGGAGGCGGGCGTGACCGTCACCGACGTGACCTACCAGGGGTCGCAGGCGTGGCCGTTCCCCGCCGGCCTGATGGTGGGGTTCCGGGCGACCGCCACGTCCGACGAGGTACGCGTCGACGGCGAGGAGCTGTTGGAGGCGCGTTGGTTCACCCGGGATGAGCTGCGGGAGCGAGTGGAGTCCGGCCGTTCGCTGGGTCGGGTGGACGCGATCGACCACCGTCTCCTGGAGGACTGGTTGGCAGGGGTGTCCTGACCGATCGGCCTGGTTCTACTCGGCAGTAAGTACACCTTTTCAGGTGTGTCGCTGACCCGTACCCTTTGCGCTCATGCCGTCTTCGACCGGTCTGGTGACCGCAGTGAGTTCGCGTGTGGCGTCGCTCCTACCCGACCGGGTCGTCGCGGGAGCGATCCGAGCTGTCTATCCCCGGGTGGAGCCGGAACTCGCGTGCCTCGCGGAGTTCATGCCCGCCGGTGGCACTGCCCTCGACGTGGGCGCCTGGTACGGGCCGTGGACCCAGCGGATGCGCAAGCGGGCCGACCAGGTCGTCGCCATTGAGCCGAACGAGGAACTCGCGCGCAGCATTTCGAGCGCGTTCCCCGATGTGCGGGTGGTGCGTGCGGTGGCGTCGGACCACGAGGGCAGCGCGGAGCTGTTCCTGCCGAAGGCCGGCCCGGCTGTCGGCACGTCGTCCCTCGAACTGGCTGACGGCAGTTCGACGTCGGTCACCGTCCCCCGGGTCACGATCGACGGTCTCGGCCTCCACGACGTGCGGTTCCTGAAGATCGATGTGGAGGGTCACGAGCTGTCGGCGTTGCGCGGAGCGGCCGGGACCATCGACCGGGACGGACCGGTGCTCTTGATCGAGGTCGAGGAGAGGATCCAGCCCATCGCACCGATCTTCGAGCTGCTGGGCGAGTGGGGTTACCGCGGCTACGTGCTGCCGGAGCGCGAATGGGTGCCGCTCGCCGACTTCGATATCCGGGCCAACCAGCGGGGCGCGATAGCGCGGGTCACCCAGAGCCTGGTCCGACGTGTCGTGCTTCCTCGGCCGCGCTACGTCAACTCGGTGTTGTTCAAGCGTGAAGGCAGCTGACCGGGCGGTCAGCCGACGATCTGGTGTTCGACGGAGGTCGTCGACGAGGGCCGGTGCGGCGTGCCCCGCCGGGACGGCGTGCCGACCATCACCAGCGCGGTCACCGCTGCGACGGCGAGAGCGCACCACATGATCCCCTGGAACGTCCGCGGTGCGACGAGCATCGTCAGGACGGCCAGCACACCGGCGGCCACCCAGAGTGGCGCGGAGGGCCACCGAGCGCCAGCCGCGATCTTCGCGTTGACCACAGCGAAGACCAGCGCGTAGAGCGCTCCGGTGGCGGCGAAGAACGGGGCGTACTTGCCCAGTTGCGCGTAGTCCTCGCCGCCGGCCAGGCGGAACGCGAAACCGCCGGCCAGGGCCGAGGCGACGACGAGGACGGCACCGCAGGCGCCGATGATCGCGAGCATTGTGGTACGCAGGCGGCGATCACCGACGGCGAGGCGGGGCAGCGCCAACACCGTGATCACCTGAGGTGCCCAGAGCGCGCCCTTGGTGAGCACAGTGCCGACGGAGTACGCCCCGGAGTCCGCAGGCGACAGGAGTTGGCGGGCGAAGATCAGGTCGGCGTACGACACCACGAGCATCGCCAGCGCGGCGGTCCCGGCGCTCAGGACCTGCCGGACCCGCAGGGCGGTCCCGACGCTCACCGCGTCGCCTGAGGCGGCAGAGGCCGGGCGGGCGATCCAGGCCAGGACCGGCAGGACGAGGTACGCGGTCACCAGGCCGGCGAGGAGGGTGTCCACGACGCCGGCGCCGAGGGCGAGCGTGACGATCATGCCGGCGTACCGGCCGACGGCGAACGCGACCATCGCCCACGCGAGGCGGAGGAACCGCTGCTCGCCCTGTAGCTCACCGAGCCACCGGCCGGCCAGGACGACCGCGAAGGTCGTGGCGGCCACCAGTGCCACGACCGTCACCGACAGCCGGAGGGCGGTCACCATCAGCGGCGTGGCCACGACGACGGCGCCGGCGGCGACCGCGGCCGTGACGACTGTGACGCGCATGGTTGGCGCGCCGGGCTGGCGGGCACGGTGGACGGCGACCGCCATCTGCAGCCCCACGCCCGCCACACCGGCGATCGCGACGAGAGCCAGCACCGTGGCCAGCACGCTCAGTTCCTCGGCTGCAAGGTGCCGGGCACCGACCATGGGAAGCAGGTAGGCCAGGCCGTTCGTCACCATCGCGGCGACCGCCACCGCCGCGCCGGCCGCTCCCAGCCGGCCCGGCCCGGAACCGGTCGTCGTCTCTGTCATCGCGCCTCATGTCGGTTCGCCGGGGGATGGCTGTGCCCTGAGCCTCGCGACCTCGACGCGTCAGCTCATCGACGTCGTCAGGCAAGGTACCCCCGTGCTCGCCCTGTGCCTAGGCCCCGTCTCCGCAAGGACTGCTCGGCCGACAGCGGAGCCCGCCCTCCCGACACAGGCCCTAGAGTGCTGTCCGGAGCCCCGGGGTGCGACGTCGGGAGCGCTTCCCGTCCAGGTTTTGTGGGGGTCCGTGTGCGCCGACCGATACCGGAGTTCGGCACGCCGCTGCGCCGGACTGTCGTCGTACTCCGTCGCTGGTGGCCGGAGATCGTGCTCGGTCTCGGCGTGGTCCTCGCGATCCTCGGCCCGGTGCTTCGCCGGGGTTACCTCCTCCGGTACGACCTGGTGTTCGTGCCGGACCCGCCGTTCGGCGCGACGGTCTGGGGCAGCGGCTCGGAGCTGCCGCGTGCGGTGCCCAGCGAGCTGCTCGCTGTCGGCCTGTCCCAGTTGCTCCCCGCAGATGTGGCGGAGAAGGCGCTCCTGGCCGGCTGCCTCGTGCTGGCCGCGGTGGGTGCCGCCCGGTTGGCTCCCGTCGGTCACCCGTTGGCGCGGGTCGCGGCCGGGCTCGGGTACGTCTGGAATCCGTGGGTGTACGGGCGGCTGCACCTCGGGCAGTGGGCGGTGGCCGCCGGGTACGCCGCGTTGCCCTGGGCGTACGCCTGGGTGCTGGGGGTGCTGCGACGGCGGTCGGACGGCAGCGACCCGGCGGACGGCGCGGGCCCTCGCCGGCGCTCGGCGGTGGCCGGTGGCCTGGCGGTGGTGTTGGGCGGTCCCGCGATGGTGTTGGCGGCGGTGCTGACCTGCGCGCCGGCGTTGGCCCTGGCCCGCCAGTGGCGGGCGGTCGTCGCGGGTGCCGCGATGCTGGTCGGCCTCACCGCTCCGTGGCTGCTGGCGCTCACCGAGCGCGGAGGCGGGATCGATCTCGACGAGCGGGGAGTCGCCGCGTTCGCTGCCCGTGCGGACACGCCACTCGGCGTGCTCGGCAGTGTCGTCACGCTCGGCGGTGTCTGGAGCCGGCACGCCGTGCCGGTCGGCCGTGACCAGTGGCCGGTCGCCCTGCTCGCATTGGTGCTCGCCGGGGCTGCGGTGTGGGGGTTCGCGTTGACGCGTCGTCGGTGGCCTTCGGCAGCCTGGTGGGGGCTGCTCGTCGGTGCCGTGCTGGGCACCCTGATCGCCGCCGTTCCGGCCCTGCCGGCGGGTACGGCGTGGATGACCGCGCTGGTCGAGCATGTTCCGCTGGCCGGGTCTGTGCGGGATGGCACCCGCCTGCTCGCGCCGCTCGCGCTGCTCCAGGCGGTGGGTCTCGGGATGCTGGTGGAGTCGCTGCTCAGGACGGGCGCTCGCGCGTTGACCCCGCTGGTGGCGTTCGCCCCGGTGTTGCTCCTACCCGGTCTGGCCTGGGGTCTCAGCGGTCAACTCGACACGGTGCGATTTCCCTCCGAGTGGGCGGACGTGCGTGCGGTGGTAAACCAGGACCCGGTCGGCGGAAGCCTGGTCTCGCTGCCCTGGTCGTCGTTTCGTGCCTACCGCTGGGGAGGCAACGTGCCCGTGCTCGACCCGGCGGCACGGGCGTTTCGCCGGCCGGTGATCGGGGACCAGGACGTGCTGGTCGGCCGGGACCGGATCAGGGGTGAGAGCCGTGAAGCCGATCGGGTGGCGGCCGTGTTGGCGGCGCCTGGTGATCCCGGCCCGGCCCTCCGTAAGCTCGGTGTGCGATATGTACTCATTCAAACCGATCAACCCCACGCTGCCGAAGTCGAGAACCGTTTCGCGGACGCCGACCTGATCCGGCGCGGCCCAACATTGACGCTGTTCTGTCTGTCTGATGGCGTTTCTTCCCACTCATCAGAGACTGTCGGCATTGCTCCCACGCTGGGGTATTCGGTACTCGGGGTCACCCTGTTGATCACCCTTTCGTACCCCGCAGCACGGCGGCGGTGCATGTTACTGTCCGGTACCTCTTGTCGAAGGGATCGTCAATGAAGGCATCCTTCAATCCCCTCCTGACCGCGGTCGTCGCCGCCGCGGTGGGGGCCGTGCTGGGAATTCTGGCCGTCTCGATCGGGACGTCCACCATCACCAACAGCAACACCAAGCCTGCAAACGTGGAGCAGCCCATCATCGTGTACGGCGAGCGCTGACGGCCCTCCATGGAGGTCCTACCTCCTGACGTGTCGTCAGATGCGGTCGTACTCGACGTCGTGGTGCCGGCCTTCAACGAGGCGGACCGACTGCCGGACACCCTGCTCCTGCTCCGGGCGGCGCTGGCCGGTCTCGGTGTGCCCTGCCGGGTGACAGTGGTCGACAACGCCAGCACTGACGCAACCGCCGAGGTGGTGTCGTCCGCGTTGCCCGGCACGGTCCCCGTCCGGTTGTTGTGGTGTGGCGAGCGAGGAAAGGGGTTCGCGGTGCGGACCGGTGTGCTCGCCAGCGACGCGCGCTACGTCGGCTTCTGCGACGCGGACCTGGCCACCGCGCCGGACAACCTCGGGCAGGTGCTCGGCCTGCTGACCGAGGGCGTCGACGTGGTGGTCGGTTCGCGAGCGCACCCCGAATCGGTGGTCGAGGAGCGGCACAGCCTGCTCCGCCGGTGGGGTGCGGTGGCGTTCCGGGGCGCGGTCCGGCAGGTGGTTCGCAGCGTGGGCGAGACGCAGTGCGGGTTCAAGTTCTTCCGCGGCGATGTCGCACGGCGGGCGTTCGCGCCACTGCGGTGCGGCGGATTCGCCTTCGACGTGGAGGTGCTGGGCCGCGTCGAGCGGGCGGGTGCCCGGCTGGAGGAGATCCCGGTCAACTGGGTGGACGTGCCCGGTTCCCGCTTCTCCCCGGTCCGCCACGGCTGGCAGAGCTTCGTGGACGTCGCGAAGATCCGCTGGCGGCTCCGTCACGCCAATACCGTCTCCACCACGCCGCTGCCGGTCGTCGCCATCCCGGTGGCCCCGGACGTATCCACTGGTGCCGCCACTGTTGGATTGCGGCCGTGAGTGTCGGATCTTCCCCGGTCGCTGCGGCTCCCACCACCGACGTCCCGGTGGTGGGCCGCCGGATCGCCGTGCTCAACTGGAAGGACCCCTGGCATCCCGATGCCGGGGGTGCCGAGGTCTACGCCTGGCAGGTCGCTCGTGATCTGGTGACCGCCGGCGCGCAGGTCACCTTCCTGACCGCACGGCCCAAAGGCCAGCGCGGCGACGAGGTTCGGGACGGCATCCGGATCGTCCGGGTCGGTGGCCGGTGGAGCATCTACCCCCGGGCGCTGGGTTGGTTGTCGCGCCGCCGACGTCAGTTCGACGCCGTGCTGGACTGTCAGAACGGCATCCCGTTCTTCAGCCCGGCGGTTCTGCCGGCGAGCGTGCCGGTGGTCTGCGTGATCCACCATGTGCACGACCGGCAGTTCCGGCTGTACTTCGGGCCGCTGATCGGTCGCTTCGGGGCGTGGCTGGAGGGGCCCGTCGCCCGCCGGGTCTACCGCCGTTGCGTGACCCTCGCGGTCTCACCCTCCACCGCTACTGCCGTACGCGACCGGCTCGGCTGGACCGGCCCGGTGGTCGTGGTGCCGAACGGGGCGGACGCCGACCATCCCCCACGCGGGTCTCGGGACGAGCACCCCCGACTCGTCTGCGTCGGCCGCGTGACCCGGCACAAGCGGGTCGACCTGGTGCTCGACGCTGTCGACCAACTGCGGTCCGAGCGGCCCGACCTGCGCCTCGACATCGTCGGTGGCGGGCCGGACGTGGAGACGATCCGCAGGCAGGTCGACGAGCGTGGGCTGAACGGCGTGGTGACGGTCCACGGTCACCTGCCCTCCGCCGAGCGGGACGCGCTCTTGGCCGCCGCCTGGTTGCACGTCTCCGGCTCGTGGGGCGAGGGTTGGGGCCTCGTGGTGGTGGAGGCCGCCGCCGCCGGGCTGCCCACTGTCGCCTTCGACGTGGACGGTCTGCGCGACGCCGTACGACCTGGTCGGACCGGGTGGTTGGTGAGTGAGGGCGAGCATCCGGCCAGTGATCTCGCCGCTGGGCTGGACCGCGCGCTGGACTCCCTCGCCACCCCGTCCGAGGCGGACCGGATGGCGAATGAATGTCGACAGTGGAGTGACGCGTTCCGCTGGTCGGACACCGGCCGACGGGTCCGCGCGGTCCTCGGGGACCTGCTCGCCCCGCGATCGGTGCCGTGGGCGTCCGAGGACGCGTGTCTCGTGGTCCGGACGCCTGACCCGAACGACCTTCTCGCCCGGGTGGCACCACTGCTGCCCCATACCCGGCACGTCGCGCTCGACCAGCGGAGTCTGTGGATTCTGGTGCCGGGTGCCGATCCGGCGGCGATCCGGCAGGTGCTCCTCGACGTGGGCGTACCCGAGGGCGCCGTGACCGAGTCGAGGGCGAGTCGAGACGAACTCCTCACCGGAGTTCCGGTACGGCAGTGCTGACCGCGTGGTCGACCGCCCGTCGCGCTCCGGGGGTGCCGTCCGCGACGGTGTCCCGGGCGGTGTGGCGCCTGCGTGAGCTGCTGGTCTGCCTTGCGCTGATCGGCCTGTGCGTCACCCAGAGCCCGGGTCTCATCGTGCCCGACACGAAACTGGACATGGCCCTGGACCCGGGCGGGTTCCTCGCCCGCGCCACCCACCTGTGGGTCGTCGACTGGCAGTTCGGAACCCTGCAGAACCAGGCCGTCGGCTACTTCTTCCCGATGGGACCGTTCTTCCTCCTCGGTGAGGCGATCGGTCTCCCGGCCTGGCTCGTCCAGCGGCTATGGATGGCGACACTGCTCTGCGTCGCCCTCACCGGCATGGTCCGCCTGGCCCGTGCCCTGGACCTCGGTGGCCCCTCGTCCCGCCTGGTGGCCGGCGCGGTGTTCGCCCTCTCGCCCCGGGCGTTGACCCTGGTCGGCACCGTCTCGGTGGAACTGCTGCCGTACTGCGTCGCACCGTGGGTGTTGCTGCCGTTGGTCAAGGGAGCTGCGGGCGGCTCGCTGCGGCGGGCAGCAGCGCTCAGCGGCCTGGCGGTGGTCTGCATGGGCGGGGTGAACGGCGCGGCCGTCGCGTGCGCCGTACTCCCGGCCTTCCTCTATCTGGTGACGCGCGCCCCCGGGAAGCGGCGGATCCTCCTGCTGGTGTGCTGGACGGTGGCGATGGTGGCAGCCACCTTCTGGTGGCTCGCACCGTTGCTGCTCCTCCAGCGGTACGGCTTCGCGTTCCTGCCCTTCACCGAGAGCGCCGCGGTGACGACCGGCGTGACCACACTTCCGGAGGCCGTGCGTGGCGCCACCCACTGGGTGGGTCACCTGGCCGTCGACGGTCTGCCCTGGTGGCCCTCGGGGTGGGCCCTCGCCACAGTGCCCTGGATGACCCTGCTCACCGGCCTGGTCGCCTGCATCGGGCTGGCCGGCCTGGCCCGCCGGGACCTGCCCGAGCGGCGGTTCCTCCTCGTCGCGGCGCTGGTCGGGCTGTTGACGCTGACCGCGGGAAACCTGTCGAACGGTGGAGCACCGTTCGCCGCGTCCGTGCGGGAGGCCCTCGACGGCCCGCTGGGCGCGCTCCGCAACCTGCACAAGTTCGACGTCGTCGTCCGTCTGCCGCTGGCCCTGGCCATAGCGCACATGCTGGACACCGTCGGTCTCATCGCTGTCATCCGCCGCTTCTCCCGACCCACGGGCATGGCGCCCCGGCGGGTGGCGCTGGGAGTCACCGCCGCCGCTCTCGTGGCGGTGACCGCCGGCGCGGGCAGCGCGGGCCTCACCGCGGGCGGCGGCTTCCCGGCCCTGCCGGAGCACTGGCGGCAGGCGACCGGTTGGCTCGACCGGCACGCCGGCCCGGGTACAACGCTGCTCGTGCCCGGGTCCAACTTCGCCGAGTACGACTGGGGTCGCTCGTTGGACGAGCCGGTCCAGCCCCTGCTGGACTCGCCGTGGGCGGTACGTTCACTGGTGCCGGGCGGTTCCGCGGGGAACGCGCGGCTGCTCTCCGCCATCGACGAGCGACTCGCCTCGGGTGCGGTCTCCCCGGGCCTGGCCGACGTCCTGGCCCGACTGGGCGTGCGCTACCTGCTCGTCCGCAATGACCTGCGTCAACCCGTCGGCGCCGTCGCCTGGCCGCTCCTGGTGCACCGGACCCTCGACAGCGCACCCGGGTTGTCCAGGGTCGCCGAATTCGGGCCAGGTGTGGGACTGCCGCCGGACCTCCTCGGGGCCTGGGACTACGGGCTGCGTAAGACGTACCCCGCGGTGGAGATCTACCAGGTGGACCGGCCGACCCCTCGGGTCACCCTGGCTGATGCGGCGCAGCCGCTGGACCTGGTCGGTGCGCCGGAGACCCTGCTGGACCTCAGCGACGCCGGTGTCCTCGGCAACCGGCCGGTGATTCTCAACGGCGACGGCCCAGCTGCCCCGGGTGCGGGCACGGTGCTCGCCGACAGCCTTCGCCGCCGGGAGGTCGACTTCGGCCTTGTCCGTGGCAACACCTCGCGGACGTTCACCGTCGACGACCGGCCACGGCAGGTGCGCGCGGTCCACGACGTCCTCGACCCCGCCTGGGACGCGTCGTTCACCTCGGCCGGATACACCGGGATCACCGATGTGCGGGCCTCCTCCAGCGCGGCCGACGTCGCCGGTCCGGCCGGGCTGCGTGACCCGTCCGCCGGGCCGTTCGCGGCCCTGGACGGCGACAGCGGTACGGCCTGGTTGACCGACGGCTCCCGCAAACCGGTGGGCCAGTGGCTGGAGGTCCGGTTCCCGGGGGCGGTCCAGGTCGGTTTCGTGGACCTACAGGTGGTCGACGACGAGGTGATCGCCGCACCGGTCACGCGGGTCGAGGTCAGCACGGCCAGCGGTACCTCCGTGCATCAGATGACCGACGCCGGGCGAGCCCCGCAGCGGTTGGCGATTCCGGCGGGGCGTACCACCTGGATCCGCGTCACCGTCGACGGCGTCTCCGGCATGGACGTGCCGGCTCGGCGTGCGGGTATCCGGGACCTTCGGGTGCCGGGGGTGAGCCCTGAGCGTTACCTGCGGCTGCCGGCACTGCCCGAGACCAGCGGCGCGGCGGAGGTCGTCGCACTGGCCCGGAGGGCAGTCGATCGATCGGCCTGCGCCGCCGCCGACGACCACTACCTCTGCGCGCCCGACCTGATCCGGCAGAGCGAGGAGACCGGCCTGGCGCCTCGTCGCTTCGATCTGCCGAGCGCGTCCTCCGCCAGCCTCACCGGCCTGGCCCGGCCGACGCCGACCACCGCTCTCTCCGTGTACGACGAGATGGTGGGCGGTGAGACCTTCACGACGTCCAGCGCCTGGTTCGCCGACCCGGTCGCCTCGTCGCGAGCGTTGGGCGACGGCGACGACGGTACGAGTTGGTTGGCGGACCCGTACGACGCCCAGCCGACAGTGACACTGCGCTGGGCCAAGGCCCGGAAGGTCAGTTGGGTGCGGTTGCGGTTCGGGGCGAACCTGGTCGCGGCACCGCCGAGGACACTGCGGATCACCGGCGACGACGGCATCCGGGAGGTGACCATCGACCCGGACGGAGTGGCGCGCTTCCCGGCCCTGCGCACGAGCAAGCTCTTCATCGCGGTGACCTCGACGGTGCCGCGCAACAGTCGATCGACAGCGTTCTTCGAGCTGCAGGCCCTTCCGGTCGGTCTGAGCGGCATCGACGTGGAGGGGGTGGCCGAGGCCAACCAACCCCGAGGCGTCGACCGCGCCGTGACGTTGCCCTGTGGCGCCGGGCCGACGGTCGTCGTGAACGGCACACCGGTGCCGACGACAGTGTCCGGCACCCTGCGCGACATTCGGGACCTGCGGCCACTGCGGTACCGCGCGTGCACGGTCGAGCCGGCGACCAAGGCGAAGGCCAAGGCGAAGCCGAAGGTGGACGCCGACCAGGTCGCGCTGCGGGCTGGTCAGAACGAGATCTCCGCCCCGGCGGACCGGTTCGTCGTCGACAGCGTGATCCTCGGCGGTACGACAGCGGCGCGAATGGCCGACGAACCGGCCCGCCAGACGGTGACAGTGCTCTCCTGGACCGACGAGCACCGCTCGGTCGAGATCGGTCCCGGTGGCAGCAGCTACCTGGTCGTACCGGAGAACGCCAATCCCGGCTGGCGTGCCACGCTCGATGGTGTCCGGCTCGAACCGACCCGCGTCGACGGGTGGAAACAGGCCTGGCTCGTGCCGGCCGGTGCCGCAGGCCGGGTCGACCTCGTCTTCACACCGGGCCGGCAGTACGACATCATCCTGCGGGTCGCCGGCGGTCTCCTGCTGCTGTTGGTCGTCGCGGCCCTGCTGCCCGCACGCCGCCACCGACCGTCCTACCCGGTGGTGCCGACCACCCTGGCGACCGCGCCGCTGCTCGCGATCGGCGTACCGGCGCTGTTGGGCGGTCTGCTCGGCTTCGGCTGTGCGCTCCTGGTCGTGCTGCTGCACCGGCGTCGGATGCCCACGCCGGAGTGGATCTGGGTGCCTGCCGCCGTGGGTCTCGCGATCTACGGTTCCGAGCGGTGGTGGTTGTGGCGGGTCGGCCCGGAACCGGTGGCGGAACTACTCGGCGTGCTCCCGACGGCCCTGCTCCTCCTGGCTGTCGCCGCCCTCGTGCTGCGGTCCCGGCGGGTTCGCGGAAAGTACGAGTCGCGGCGCGAGGGCCGGCTGTTCGGCTGGGCCCGACGTGACAGCCGGCGACGCCGGCGTTTCCAGGGGGACGACGGACGAAGCGCCGGCCCGGCGGTTGTTGGCCCGCCTCTCCAGGAGTCTCCGCAGCTGCTGCGTCGGCCGCTCGATGAGGTAGTAACTGGCGGCCGCGACCGGGATGGTCAGGGCCAGGGTCACCGTCAGGAGCACCCAGAACGAGCTTTGCGTCCGGGTGAAGCCGAGCAGCCGGAAGCACACCTCGAGGGCGAGGATGTGCCAGAGGAAGATGCCGTAGGAGATCCGGCCGAGGAATCTGACCAGCGGCTGGAGCAGGAGAGCGCGGGGCACCCCGCCGGATCCCCGCCCGACGAGCGGCGCGATCACGCACCACGTGATGAGCAGGAACAGCAGGTGCTCGCTGATCGACTCGACCGGAGTGGCGGATTCCAGGCCACGCGGCCCGGCGATCGGCGTGCTGGCGATCCAGAGCAGCACGCCGGCGATCAGCCACGACGTCCCGGGAGCGAACGTGACGACGCGCAGTCCGTGCGGCGTGCCGGACCACAGGTCCTTCTCGCCGCGGTCGGACCCGTCCGACCCCAGATGCGGGAGGAACGGAGAGGAAGTGGTGCTGGGAGGCCAGGAGGCGAGAACGGCCAACACGATCCCGATCCCAAACCAGTCCAGGAAGGCGGGCAGCCAGAGCCACGACATCTGAGGTAGAGGCGAGTCGGGCCCGTGTGCGTACACGTTCCACACGAGACCGGCCAGGACGAGTGCGACGCCGAGCGCCAGCTGGCGTCGGGCGCGCGCCAGCGGGGTTCGGCCGCCCATCCATCGGCCGAGCGCCGCGATCAACGGCAGCGCCAGGTAGAAGACCGCCTCGGTGGCGAGGCTCCAGGTCTGCTCCACTCCGACCGGCAGCCGCAATGGTTCATATATGTGTACGAGCAGGAGGGGTATTGCCCAGTCCCAGAGTGACCTGAGGTAATCGATGTTGAGCCAGGTCAGTGCGACAACCGCCACTGCCCAGTAGCCGGGCAGAATGCGCAGTGCGCGATGCCAGAGGTATGTGCGTACTGGCGGTTTCGGCTGCGCCTGAATTGCTGCGCGCGCGAATGGCCGGTAGAGGAGGAAGCCCGACAGGGCAAAGAAGATCGCCACTCCCACGTCCATCCTGGCGAGCACTCCACCAGCAAGTCCGGACGAGTAGGTGAGTCCGCTGAGGAACGACACGTGGTGAAGGAGAACCGCGAACACCGCTACGGCCCGAAGGCCTTCCAAGGCGGGCAGGAAGTCATCCGTACGACCACTATTCGGCTCGGCCGGACGGCTCGCCCCGCTGTTCGGGGCTGCTTTTGCAGGTCGGCTCACAGGTCCTCGACATCCCATTTGTTATGACAGCCGGACGGCCGCATCCGGCCGTGTTCCGCACGGCTCGGAAGGCCGCGTCGGACCATATCTGAAATCGGTCTCGTCATGTACTGTCAGCCGACTAGTCGACCAATACAAGGGGAGGAGTTACATGCGATCTACGTCGGGTGCCATCTTGGTGGGGGTGGGCACGTTCCTGATCGTCGGGGCCGTGGCGACGCCGCTGGTCGTCGCGCCCGCTCTCGTCAAGGTGCCCCTGGACCAGAGTTCGGTGACGGTCTCCACGGCCCAGAACGCGACCGTCCTTGATTTTGGCACGCTGTCGGAGCGTAGCGGGGTCAACCTGACCGCCCATCGAGCCGTCCGAGGCGATGTCAAGGACGGAAACGCTGACCGGGCGGTCTTCAACGTCGGTGTCCGGGTGATCGACGACGCCGACAAGGAGATCACGCTCAGTACGGACCGGGTGGCCCTCGACCGGCGCACGGCGATGGCCGTCGCCTGCTGCGCCGAGGACATCAACGGCGCGCCCTTCAAGCACGAGGGTCTGACGTACACCTTCCCGTTCGGGACGGAGAAGAAGACCTACCAGTACTTCGACAACACCGCTCGCAAGGCATACCCCGCCAAGTACGTGAGCACGGAGAAGCTGCAGGGGTTGACCGTCTACAAGTTCGAGATGACTGTCGAGCCGATCCAGATCAGCGAGATCAAGGTCCCGGGCAGCCTGCTGGGCTCTACCGAGCAGGTCGTCAACGCAGGCCGCTACTACGCCAACACCCGCACCTTGTGGGTGGAGCCGGACAGCGGCGTGATCGTCAAGGGCCAGGAGAAGCAGTTGCAGACGCTCCGCGACGGGACCGGCGCGGACAAGATCAAGATTATCGACGCTGACCTCGCCTTCACCGAGGACACCCAGAAGCAGCAGGCCAAGGCTGCCAAGGACGCGCGTGGTCAGATCAACCTGCTGACCACAGTGGTGCCTGTCATCCTCGGTCTGCTCGGCCTCGCCCTGGTGCTGATCGGCGTGTACCTCGTCGTCCGTGCGGGTCGCCGCAGGCCCGAGGCGGCGCTGGTGGAGACCGACGACCGGCCGACGACCGACCTGCCGTCGCAGCGGTCCCCGGAGCCGGCCGCGGAGTCCCCGGAGCCGGCCGGCGGACGCCACGCCGCGGAGCGCACCGAGCCGTAAGGCAAGCACCCCCACCTCACCGCCGACCTGACCGGGCCGGCCGACCCAGTCGGGTCGGCCGGCCCGGTTGTCTTCACTGCCGCCGCGCCGCAGCCGAAATCCAGCACCCGCCAGCAACCGCCCACCACGGCCCTGCTCGCGACGGGTGGGACGGCGGCCGCTTTACATTCGTTACCTTATTGTAATTGGTCAATGTCCCGTCACGCTCCGTGTCGACAACCCCTGATCTCGCGCGGAATCGGGTGGGATTGCCCGCCTTCAGGGACGGCCGCCCCCACTCGCTGTGCTCCCGCACTGCCGCTGGGTCACCGCTCTGTTACTGATCGGTAATCGGGGGGTTGTGAGCTGCGCCGCACTGGGTGCACCATCAAGCCCGATGGTTACCAGCCGGTAACAGATGACGGGAGGGGTGGGCCGCCACTTCGGGACCGGCCACCCCGCACGCATCCAGCCCGAGGAGGAACCCGTGCAGGATCGCTTGAAGAGTCAGGGTCGTACCCGGTGGCGGCGGTTCGCCGCCATGATGGTGCCCGCCACGGCCGCCGCCGGCGCCATCCTGTTCGGAATGTCGACCGGCGCGATCGCGTCCGACATCACGGTCTCCGGGCAGACGTTCAAGATCGGCGCCGATCGCCTGGAGGGCGACGGCTTCAAGCAGTACGGCGGCATCGTCCGGGAGAAGGGCAAGGACGGGAAGGCCGGTCAGGTCCACCCGATCGCGCTGTCCGAGATCAGCAGCGCCGAGCTGTACAGCCTCTGCCAGTCAGTCCGCGCCGACCTGCCGGGCCTACCGGTGGTGCTCACCATCAACGCCGGTGAGGGCAAGGAACCCGCCCGCGCCAAGGACCTGCTGATCGCGATGGACTCGCTGGACGGCAACGCGACCTTCACCAACATCAAGATCGGTCGGGACGCCACGGACCTGAACCCGACGGCGCAGGCCGGCTCGTTCGGCCAGAACTCCGACCACGTCACCATCACCAACCTGAAGCAGGTGTCCCGCTACACCACGGCGGCCACGTTCAACCTGGTCGGCCTCCGACTGAAGGTCAACGTGGGCGACGACGCCAAGGGCAAGGAGTGCTTCTGAGATGAGTCGTGGCCCGCGGCGCTCAGCACCGCGGGCCCGGCCCGTGTCCCCGTCCCCGCTCGGCCAGGAGGAGTACGTGACAACCGCGAATCCGTCCCACGCCCGGCCCGGCGGTCCGGCTCAGGCGTGGCGGCTCTTCCGCCGCTGGCAGCGCAGCCGACCGTTCTGGGGTGGTCTGCTCACCGCCCTGGCCGGGCTGGAGATGTTCGCCTCCACCCGGATGACAGTCAACGGTCTGAGCTTCCACAGCGGGGCCAGCGGTCTGCTCTCGCTGTTGATCCCGGTCATCCTGGTGACCTGCGGCCTGCTGCTCTGGTTCACCCCGGCGCAGCGGCTGTTCTACTCCGTCGTCGCCGCGGTGACCGCCGTCTACTCGCTGATCGGGCTCAACCTCGGCGGTTTCTTCGTCGGTCTGTTGCTCGGCATCGTCGGCAGTGCGCTCGCCTTCGCGTGGACGCCGGTCCAGCCGGCTGCGTCCGACCCGGCGCCGCCCGTGCCCGACGTCGACGACGTGTCGACCCACCCGACGCCGCCCGCAACCGACGCGCCCACTCACCCGGCGGCGTCCGCGTCCGACCCGGCCGACGCGTCGACCCAGGAGCAGCCGTCAGCCGGTCAGCCTGATCCGAAGGCCTTCGGTGTCGCCCTCGTGGTGCTCGGCCTCGCCGCTGCCGGCCTGGCCCTCCAGCCTGGAGCGGTGCAGGCCGCGCCGAACCGTCCCGGCACGACCACGTGCCCGACGCCGTCCCGGGCGGTCACGCCGTCGCCCAGCCGTACCACCGCGACGCCGACGCCCACGCCGAGCCCGACCCGGCGTGGCAACCTGATCACCGACATCCTGGACGGGATCGGTGACCTGCTCCCCGGCGGACGCGCCAAGGAGACCCCGACGCCGTCGGCGAGCCCGACCGTATCGCCGAGCGGCACACCCACCACGCCTCCCGGGCCGGTCACCTGCCCGCCGTCGCCCCCGGGCACCCCGGGCAGGCCGGCGACACCCGCCAAGCCGGACACTGTGCAGCCGGGGAAACCGCTGCCGCGCATCGCCGCCGACCCCAGCCTGCCGACGGTGGCGCAGACACCGTCCAAGCTCACCGGGTCGTCGGTGCGGATGACCGGCCTGCGGTTCGACGGGATCACCGACCTGCACACGGTCAAGGGCGACCTCAAGGTGCTGAAGTTCAGCATGCGGGAGGCGGTGACCGACGACTTCCTGCTCCGCGCCGACGGCCCGGCCGGGCGCAACCAGCTGTACGCGACCGACCGGCTGACCGTCAGCGGGGACGTCGCCTTCTACGCCACGCGGTTCGTCGGCCGGTTGCTCGGCATCAAGATCACGCTGACGCCGGACCTGCCGCTCCCGGATGGCCTGCCGATCACGTCGCCCATTCCGATCACGTTCACCGACCCGGTCATCGACCTGGCATACGTCACCAGCAACACGTTGACCGCCCGGCCGGCCTTGGCGCTCAGCCTCGGCTGAACGCGCGGCTGCGCACGGCGGCGGACTCGTCGTACCGCCGGCGCGCGCAGCCGCACCCCGATCAGAGCCGGGCCAGCGCCCGGCGCAGCGGGTCGAGACCCAGCGCACCCAGGTCCAACGCCTGCCGGTGGAACTCCCGCAGGTCGAAATCCGCGCCCTTGCGGGCCTTGGCGTCCTCGCGGGCCTGGAGCCAGATCCGCTCACCCACCTTGTACGACGGCGCCTGCCCCGGCCAGCCCAGGTAGCGGTTCAGCTCGAAGCGCAGGTTCTCGTCCGGCACCCGGCAGTGCGCCCGCATGAACTCCCAGCCCAGCTCGGGCGTCCACCGCTCACCGGGGTGGAAGCCGAACGGGTTGTCCTTCGGGATCTCCAGCTCCAGGTGCATGCCGATGTCGACGATCACCCGCGCCGCGCGCATCGCCTGGCCGTCGAGCATGCCCAACTTGTCGCCCGGGTCCTCCAGGTAACCCAGCTCGTCCATCAGCCGCTCCGAGTAGAGCGCCCAACCCTCGCCGTGCCCGGAGACCCAGCAGAGCAACCGCTGCCAGCGGTTGAGCAGGTCGGCCCGGACGGCGGTCTGCGCCACCTGAAGGTGGTGACCCGGCACGCCCTCGTGGTAGACGGTGGTCACCTCCCGCCAGGTGGAGAAGTCACTGATGCCCTGCGGCACCGCCCACCACATCCGGCCCGGACGGGAGAAGTCCTCACTCGGGCCGGTGTAGTAGATGGCGCCGTCGCTGGTCGGGGCGAGGCAGCACTCGATGCGGCGCACCTGCTCCGGAATGTCGAAGTGCGTGCCGTGCAACTCGGCGATGGCCTTGTCGGCCAGCTCCTGCATCCAGTCCCGGAACGCCTCCTTGCCGCGGATCGTCCGGTCCGGGTCGGCGTCCAGTTTGGCCACCGCCTCGTCGACGCTGGCACCGGAGCCGACGATTCGCCCGGCAACGGTCCGCATCTCCGCTTCCAGGCGGGCCAGCTCCGCGAAACCCCAGGCGTACGTCTCGTCCAGGTCGACCTTGGCACCGAGGAAGTACTGCGAGGCCAGCTCGTAGCGCTCCCGGCCGGCGGCCTGCTTGTCCCGCCCGTGCGGGGCGATCTCATTACGCAGGAACTGGCCGAACTCGGCGGTCGCCGCGGTCGCCGCCGCCGCGCCCCGACGCAGGTCCGCGCCGAGTGCGCCGTCCGCGCCCAGTCGCTCGACCAGCCCGTGGAAGAAGTTGTCCCCGGTCGGGTCCACCCAGATGTCGCACTGCTTGGCCACCTCGACCAACTGCACCTTCGAGCTGACCTCGCCGGCGGCGAGCGCCTCACGCAGCGTGGTCTTGTAGCCCTCCAGAGCGCCGGCGAAGCCGTTGAGCCGGGCGGCGATGTTGGCCTGTTCGTCGCTGGTCGCCGTCGGCATCAGGTCGAACACCATGCGGATCTCGTGCAGCCCGCTGGTGATGACGCTGACCTCGCTGGTCACCTCACCAGCGTCGTAGCGGGCCAGGTCCAGGCCGAGCCGTTCCTGCATGGCCTCCTTGGCGGTGCGTTCCAACTCGGTCGCCGGCTCGGTCACCTCCAACTCGGCGAGCGTCCGGCGGGTGAGGTCCGCGCGCGCCCGGTAACCCTCGGGCGAGAGGTCGTCGAGCTTGTCGTCATGGCCGGCGATGCCGACGAAGGTCGCGCCGGTAGGGCTCAGGGGGGCCCATTCGGCTACGTATCGGTTGGCGATTTCATCGATTCGTCCCACGCTGCGACCCTACGTGACCAACCCACCCCCGTGTCGATGACGTTTGCCGTGTCCAAGCTGCGGGTTTCGCACGCTGAGACGTCCGAAAAGGGGTGCGAAACTGTCGTACGGTTAGGGCAGAGTGTCAGGGGTGACCACCGATACCACTCCTGACAAGGCACCGCTGAGCGCCTGGCTGCCGGGCTTCCTCGCCCTCGCCGCGATCTGGGGCTCCAGCTTCCTCTTCATCAAGATCGGGGTGGCCGAGCTACACCCGGTCCAACTCACTCTCTACCGGGTCGTCGCCGGCGCGTTGACCCTGCTGGTCGTCCTCGCCGTGCTGCGCGACCGGCTGCCCCGCGAGCCCCGCGTCTGGGCGCACCTGGCAGTCGTGGCGGCGTTCGGTGTGGCAGTGCCGTTCACCCTGTTCGGCTACGGCGAGCAGCGGGTCGAGTCGATGCTGGCCGGCATCTGGAACGCCACCACGCCGCTGATCGTGCTGCCACTGGCGGTGCTGGTCTTCCGCACCGAGCGGCTGACCGTACGCCGTGCCGTCGGGCTCGGGCTGGGCTTCGTCGGAGTGCTGGTGGTGCTCGGGGTCTGGGAGGGCATCGGCGGGGCGCACTTCACCGGGCAGCTGATGTGCTTCGGCGCGGCCGCCTGCTACGGGGTCGCGATTCCGTACCAGAAGCGGTTCGTCGCCGGCAGTTCACACTCCGGCCTCTCGCTCTCTGCCGCGCAGCTGCTGCTCGCCGCCGGGCAGTTGGCCATCGTCACCCCGTTCGTCGCGGGCCTGCCGCCGCTGCCCACCGAGTTGTCGCTGGGAGTGGTGGCCAGCGTGGTGACCCTCGGCGCGCTCGGCACCGGGCTCGCCTTCGTGATCAACATGCGCAACATCCGGGTGGCGGGCGCGAGCACCGCCTCCACTGTCACCTACCTGATCCCGATCTTCGCGGTGCTGATCGGTGCCGTGGCGCTCGGCGAGCGACTCAACTGGCACCAACCGGTCGGCGCGCTCATCGTGCTGCTCGGGGTCGCGGTCTCGCAGGGCGTTCTCGGCCGCCGCCGGACCAACCCGGTGGTGGGCGTCGGGGCTCCCGCCGCACCCGCCGCCGAACCGGTCCGTTGATCGACCCGCGTTCATCGACGTCGGGGTGTCCGTCGGACCAGGACGCCCCGACTCTCCGAGGCCAGAGTCGATCAACTGTGGGTCCACGCCACCAGTTGCTCGGCTGACCAGGTGTTGACGACCCGGTCGGCGGGGACGCCGCAGAGCGCGGCCCGCTCGCAGCCGAACCGCTGCCAGTCGAGCTGGCCGGGTGCGTGCGCGTCCGTGTTGATGGCGAACCGGCAGTCGGCCTCCAGGGCGCGGCGGATCAGCCGCTTCGGCGGGTCCTGCCGTTCCGGCCGGGAGTTGATCTCCACTGCGGTGTCGTGTTCCGCGCAGGCGGCGAAGACCGCGTCCGGGTCGAAGTCGCTCTCCGCCCGGGTCCGGGCGCGGTGCCCCCGGTCACCGGGGCCGGTCACGCCGGCCGGGCGGGACGACACCATCCGGCCGGTGACGTGACCGAGGATGTCCAGGTGCGGGTTGGCTACCGCCGTCACCATCCGCCGGGTCATCTTCGACCGTTCGTCCTTCAGGCCGCTGTGCACCGACCCGACCACCACGTCCAGGCGCGCCAGCAGATCGTCGTCCTGGTCCAGCGAGCCGTCGGCGAGGATGTCCACCTCGATGCCGGTGAGGATCCGGAACCCCTCGGGCAGTGCCGCGTTGACCTGCGCCACGTAGTCGAGCTGCCGGCGCAGCCGCTCCGCGGTCAGGCCCCGGGCCACCGTCAGTCGGGGCGAGTGGTCGGTCAACACCACGTACTCGTGACCCAACTCCACAGCGGCCAACGCCATCTCCTCGATCGGAGAACCGCCGTCGGACCAGTCCGAGTGGGTGTGGCAGTCGCCCCGTAGGGCGGCGCGGAGCGCCGTCGCCTCGGCGTCCAGGTCGCTGCCCTCGGTAGCCACCAACCGGCGCAGGTAGACCGGCTCCTCACCGGCCAGCGACTCCGCCACGCAGCGGGCCGTCACGTCACCGACCCCAGCCAACTCGGTGAGCGTGCCGTTGCCGGCCCGGGCGGCCACCTCGGCTGCCGGCAAACCGGCCAACGCCTTCGCCGCCGACCGGAACGCGCGGACCCGGTAGGTGGCCTCGTTCGCCCGTTCCAACAGGAACGCGATCCGGCGCAGGTCGGCGATCGGATCTCTCGCGCCGGCCATGTCAGGGAGCCTTCGGGCAGCCGTGTTCGCGCTGCCACGCGGTGACCTCGGCAGCCGGTTCCCGATTGCCGCCGCGCCGCCACGAATCCAGGTAACGCGCCGGCCAGAGCACCCCGCGCCGGATCCACCAGCCGTCCTTGCCGGTGCACGGCGGCGAGATGCCGAAGTGCACATGGCACACGTTGTTGGCGTTGCCGGTGCGCCCGACCTTGCCGAGCTGCTGCCCGGCACGGACCCGCGTCCCGGCGTCGATGCCGCTGGTCACGACGCTCAGGTGCGAGCCGTAGTAGCGGACCCCGTCGTCGCCGAGCAGGGAGACCGACAGGCCACCGTTCTCCGGACCCTGCGGCCCACGCTTGGTGTACCTGTCGACCCGACTCACCTCGAGCACCGTCCCGTCGGTCACCGCGACGAACGGCTCACCGCAGTCGGCGAAGAGGTCCGTGGCCGGGTACGCCCCGTGCGTCGGGTGGTAGTCGACGTTGCCGGCGCGTACCGGGAAGACATGCCGCAGCCCGGCGCGCGGTGCCGCCGTCGACGGCCGGGCCGACGACGGCGTCGGGGTCGGTGTCGGGCGGTTGGCCGTCGGTGACGGCGCCGCCGGTTGCTCGGCGGTCGCCCAGACCGCCGGCGGCGTCGGCGCGGCACCGTCGGCGGGCGCCCCCGGCCGGGTGGTCGCGCAGCCGGCGGCCAGCACCGGGGCGAGCAGCAGCAGGATCGGGTACGCCGGACGCACGCGGCGGTCGATCGTCGGCGACGGCATCCGGTCATCCTGGCAGAGCCGGTACCGTGGGCACGAGCGACGCGCGTGAGGGGAGGGCAGCGACGGTGACCATCGCCCGACCCGATCCCGGCCCGGATCCCGGTGCCGTCGTCCGTCCGGTGGCGCGTACCCCCTCTGGTCTCTTTCCCGCCGGGCCCCCGCACCGCCCCACCTACCGCGAACCGCACCCGGTCACCGGTGGCGGCGTCGCCGCCGGCGGAGGCGCGGCGGCCGGCTGGTTGCTGCTTTTCGGCCTGCTCGGCACCGACGTGGCCAGCTACGCGTGGTGGACCGTGGTGGCCGGTCTGTTGGCGTGGGTGACCGCCCTGGTGTTGGTCCGACACGGCGACCGGGGGGTCGCCACCGGAGTCGCCATCGTCACCGCGGGGGGCTGGAGCATCGCCGCCGCCGTGCTGGCGGTCCGCTGGGTCACCAGCGGTGACTGGCCGTTGTGGTGACCGTTTCCGACCGTCCCCGTGAACAGCCCGAAACGGCTCGGTAACAGGGGCGACGACTGCGTGGTGTGCCCGGTTGGCTGCGTAGCGAACGCCGTCTTGACGTGGCCGCCGAGACTCGGCACGCTCGGCACTATGGCCTGGACCACCCCGCGACAGGACCCCGATCGCAGCCGCCGTCGCCTTCAGTTGTTGGCCGAGTTGGCGGGTGCCCGCGCGGTCCGTCAGCGCAGCCGACCGCAGCGGCAGCGCACCGAACGTCTGCGCCAGCTCATCGCCACCCGCCGTCGGGTCGCCGGCTGATCCGACTTTGACAGGAATGACCGGCCCTTCGGGGCGTTGACCGGTCGCCTGCCGACCTGACCGGCTAACGTGCACGCGTAACGAGTCGGCGCTGTGCCGAGGGGCTATTGGGGGGACCGTGTCGTACTTCGCTGCGGCCGTGGTGCGCGACGACAGTGGCTGGACCGCCGCCGAGGTCAGCCTGCGTGGCGCCACCGACATCGACGAGGTCGCCGACCGGCTGCGGGACGTCGACCAGGAGGCCGACGTGTCGCTGCTGTTCGTCGAGGCAGATGACGCGTATCTGGTTGTCCTTCGCCTCGACGAGGGCGAGGACCTGCGGGTGTTCGGTTCGGATTCCGCGTACGCCGAGGAATCCCAGCTTGGTGCGCTGCTGGTCGGTGACCTGAAGACCTCGGTCACCGGGCTCGACGGCGACGAGGAGCCACGCCCGGCGGCCACCGGTGACGACGAGAGCGAGCAGCCCGTCGTCGACCCGGAGGCCGACCCGGTCGGTGAGGCCGACCTACTGGCCAACCTGGGCATCTCCGCGCAGAAGCTGCTGACCCTGTGCTCGCACGAGGGGATGATGCCGGCGGACGTCACCGCCGAGATCTGCCAGGTCCTCGGCTGCGCGGACGAGGTCGAGGAGCTGCGTGAGGTCTGAGCCGGCCGACGCCACAGATCCTTCGCTGGAGTCGATCCGGCCGGGGCAATCCACCCCCGGTGCCGTGGGGCGGGCCGGGCCCGGCGCCCACGAGGGCCTCGCCGACCTGGGTGAGGTCGGGCGCCGGCAGCGGCACGAGCTGTGGATGCGCCGCGCGCTGGAGGTCGCCGTCACCAGCCCCGCCGGCCCCGCCGCTGGCAGCACCGACGTGGACGACGTGCCGGTCGGAGCGGTGCTCTACGGGCCGGACGGCAGCGAGCTGGCCGTCGGACGCAACGAGCGGGAGCTGACCGGCGACCCCACCGCCCACGCCGAGGTGCTGGCCCTAAGGCGGGGTGCCGAGCGGACCGGCCGGTGGCGGCTGGACGGCTGCACCCTCGTCGTCACCCTCGAACCGTGCACCATGTGCGCGGGCGCCCTGGTGCTGGCCCGGGTCTCCACAGTCGTCTTCGGCGCGTGGGAGCCGAAGACCGGCGCGGCCGGGTCACTGTGGGACGTCCTGCGCGACCGTCGACTCAACCACCGCCCCGAGGTCTACGGCGGGGTGCTGGAGGCCGAGACCTCCGCTGTGCTGCGCGCCTTCTTCCGCTGAGCACGCCTTGGTCAGGCCGGCGGAAGGGTGACAGTGACGATCAGGCCGCCGGCCGGTCGGGGCTGCGCCTCGGCGGTGCCGCCATGGGCCCGGGCCACCGCGCGGACGATGGACAGCCCCAACCCGAAGCCACGCGTACCGGCGACCCGTTCCCGGGACAGCCGACGGAACGGTTGGAACATCGTCTCGACGTCGTAGCCGGGGATGACCGGGCCGGTGTTGGTCACCGTGAGGGTGGGCCGCCCGTCGACCAGCCCGGTGCGCACCTCCACCCATCCGCCGGCGGGCAGGTTGTGGCGCAACGCGTTCTCCACCAGGTTGAACGTGAGTCGCTCCAACAGCACCGGGTCGCCGCTGGTCGGCGCCGACTCCAGGGTCCGCCGCACCGTCACGTCGGGTGACTGCTTCCCGGCCTGGTCGGTCAGGTGCGCGCAGACCTCCGCCAGGTCGACAGGCGTACGCTCGGTCAGCTCGTTCTCCGAGTCGGCCAGTGTCAACAGGCCGTCGATCAGCCGCTCGTGCCGCTCGTTGACCGCCAGTAACGACTCGCCCAGCCGCCGGGTCTCGGCCGACGCGTCCGGGCGGGTGATGGCCAGTTCCACGAGGGCGCGGTTGAGCGCCAGCGGGGTACGCAGCTCGTGCGAGGCGTTCGCCACGAACCGGCGCTGCCCGTCGAAGGAGCGGTCCAGCCGTTCCAGCATCTCGTCGAACGTGTCGGCGAGTTCGCGTACCTCGTCGGGAGGGCCGGTGAGCGCGATCCGCTCGTGCAGACCACGGCCGGCGGTGTCCGCACCGGCGATCCGGCGGGCTGTGCCGGTGATCTGGAGCAGGGGTTGAAGGGCCCGACCGGCGAGCAGCCAGCCGAACGCGATCGCCACCGTCGACACCACGATCAACGCGATGCCGCCCTGGGTGAGCAGCGACTCCAACGCGTTGCGCTTCGCCTCGTCCTGCACCTCCTGCAACAGGGCGCGCAGGTTGTCGACGTTCTGCCCGCTAGGCGTCGTGGGGGAGGTCTTCGGCAGGTCGCTCAGTTTCACCCCGAACGGCTGCGGCATCCGCTGATCCACCAGCACGTACGTGACGGCGAGCAGGACCACGCCGGCCAACAGGAAGAGCCCGCCGTAGATGAGGGTGAGCCGGGCGCGGATCGTGAGGCGTTTCATCGGATCTGGTACCCCGCCCCGGGGACCGTCTCGATCACCGGCGGGTCGCCGAGTTTGCGGCGCAGCTTCATGACGGTCACCCGGACCACGTTGGTGAACGGGTCGATGTGCTCGTCCCAGGCGCGTTCCAGCAGGTCCTCGGCGGAGACCACAGCACCGTCGGCGCGCAGCAGCTCGGCCAGCACCGCGAACTCCTTGCGGGACAGCGGGACATGCCGGTCGTCCCGGCGTACCTCGTGGCGGGCCGGGTCGAGCTGGATGCCGGCGCGACGCAGCGTCGGCGGCGTTGCCGGGCGGGCCCGCCGGGTCAGCGCGTGCACCCGTGCCGACAGCTCCACCAGGGCGAACGGCTTCGTCAGGTAGTCGTCGGCGCCGAGCGCCAACCCCGCCACCCGCTCCCGGACCGCCGCCGCGGCGGTCAGCATCAGCACCCGGGTCTCCCCACCCGCGTCGACGATCGCCCGGCACACGTCGTCGCCGTGCACCACCGGCAGGTCCCGGTCCAGGACCACCACGGCGTACTCGTTGACACCCAGCCGTTCCAACGCCGCGTCCCCGTCGTACGCCACGTCGACAGCGAACGACTCCCGACGCAGCCACTCGGCGATGGCATCCGCCAGCACGTTCTCGTCCTCGACCACCAGCACTCTCACCCCTCAATGGTGCTCGGGGTGCGGTAACGGCGGCGTAACCGCCGACGGTTACGCCGGAGATACGGCCCCTGCCGTGCACTGGTGGCACGTTCGGCGATCCGCGCCGGACCTGAGCGGAAGCGGACACCATGCGACGACAGATGCCCGTGATCCCCGTCCTGCTCGCCCTGGCGCTTGCTGGATGCGGCGCGGGAGGCGACGACGGCGGCGGGGTCGCGACCGCCGGAGGTGCGAAGGTCAGCGCCACGGCGAGCGGCACGCCGGTCAGTGACTCGGAGCGGCAACTCGCCTTCGCCAGGTGCATGAGGGAGAACGGGGTGGACATGCCCGACCCGGAGCCGGGTGGCCGTCCGGGCTTCCGGTTCGGTGCGGACGTGGATCAGCAGAAGGTCCAGGCCGCGATGGAGAAGTGCCAGGACAAGCTGCCCAACGGCGGGCAGGGACCGCAGCTCAACCCCGAGCAGGCCGAGCAGATGCGCGCCATGGCCAAGTGCATGCGGGAGAACGGGGTGCCGGACTTCCCGGACCCGGACGCCGACGGGCGGGTTCGGATCGGGACCGGGGACAAGGCGATCAACATCGGCGATCCGGCCATGAAGGCCGCCCTGGAGAAGTGCCGGCAGCACGCACCGCAGTTCGGGGGTGGCCGGTGACCGGCACCATCCGACGTCCCTGGCTGCGGGCCGCCGTCACCGGGGGCATCGTTCTGCTGGTCGCCGCCGTGGGCGTGACCGCCGCGGTGGGTTTCGGCGGCGGTGACGCCGGAGGCGACCACGCCCAGGCTGGCACCACGGCACCGGCCACCGCCGCTGTGACCCGGCAGACCCTCGCCGACTCCGAAACCGCCGACGGTCAGCTGGGATACGGCACGCCACGCACCGCCACGGCGAAGCTCAGCGGCACCGTCACCGCGTTGGCGGCGACCGGGTCGACGGTGCGGCGGGGCAAGGCGCTCTATCTGGTCGACAACGAGGAGGTGGTGCTCCTCTACGGCGGGCTGCCCGCGTACCGGACTCTCGCCCCCGGGATGGAGGGCGCCGACGTCGCGCAGTTCGAGCGGAACCTCAAGGCGCTGGGCTACACCGGTTTCACTGTCGACGACGAGTACACCGGCAGCACCGCCGACGCCGTCCGGGACTGGCAGGAAGACCTCGGTCTGGCCGAGACCGGTCGGGTCGAGCCGGGGCGGGTCGTGTACGCCGACCGGGAGGTCCGGGTGGAGAGCCACCAGGCCGACGTCGGCGATCTCACCCAGCCCGGCCAGGCGGTGCTCACCTACAGCGGCACCGACCGCGTGGTCACCGTCGAGCTGGACGTGGACGACCAGCGACTGGCCAAGCGGGACGCGAAGGTCGCCGTGAAGCTGCCGGACGGCCGGGCGGTGGACGGCACCATCAGCACTGTCGAGACGGTCGTCCAGCCGGGCGCAGCCGGCGCCAACGGGCAGTCCGGCGACGCCGAGACGAAGATCGAGGTGACAGTCGCGGTGACCGATCCGAAGGCCCTCACCGGCTTCGACCAGGCCAGCGCCGACGTCACGTTCACCGTCTCGGAGCGCCGCGACGTGCTCACCGTGCCGGTGGCGGCGCTGTTGGCGCTCGCGGAGGGCGGTTACGGCGTCCAGGTCGCCGAGGGTGACGCCAGCCGGATCCTCGCGGTGACGACCGGGCTGTTCGCCGACGGTCGGGTGGAGGTCAACGGCGAGGGCGTCACCGAGGGCATGACGGTGGTGGTGCCGGCGTGACCAGCGAGGTGATCGTGCTCGACCGGGTCAGCAGGAGGTACGCCGGTGGCGTCGTCGCACTGGACGACGTGTCACTGCGGGTCGGCCACGGCGAGTTGGTGGCGATCGTCGGCCCGTCCGGATCGGGCAAGTCGACAATGCTGCACCTGATCGGCACCCTGGACCGCCCGTCGTCGGGCAGCGTGCACGTCGACGGGTACGACGCGGCGAAGCTGAGCGACCGGGAGCTGTCGGCGCTGCGGGCCACCCGGATCGGCTTCGTCTTCCAGCAGTTCCACCTGGCTCCCGGTGTCCCGGTAGTGGACAACGTGGCCGACGGGTTGCTCTACTCCGGCGTACCCCGGAGAAGGCGGCGCGAACGCGCGGAGGCCGCGCTGGTCCGGGTTGGCCTGGGCCACCGGTTGGGGCACCGTCCGCACGAGCTGTCCGGTGGTGAACGGCAGCGGGTGGCCGTGGCCCGCGCGGTGGTCGGCGAGCCGGCGGTGCTGCTCGCCGACGAGCCGACGGGCAACCTCGACTCCAGCTCCGGTGCGGGGGTGTTGGAGCTGCTGCACGACCTGCACCGGGCCGGCACCACCGTTGTGGTGATCACCCATGACCGGGAGATCGCCGCAAGTCTGCCTCGGCAGGTACGGATGCGCGACGGCGCGGTGCGGCACGACTCGGCCTTCGCGCCGGGCGGGGTCGGCTGATGGCGACGCTGAACCAGGCCCGGCTCACCCCGGCCCGGATGGGACCGGCGGACATCCTGCGCGTCGGCGGGGTGGGCCTGCGGACCCGTCCGCTGCGGGCGTTCCTCTCCGCGCTGGGCATCGCGATCGGCATCGCCGCGATGATCGCGGTCGTCGGCATCTCCTCGTCATCGCGGGCCGAACTGGACCGCGCGCTCGACGCGCTCGGCACCAACCTCCTCACCGTCGAGCCGGGTAACACCCTGTTCGGCGCGGACGCGCAACTGCCCGAGGAGTCGATCGCGATGATCGGGCGGATCGGCCCGGTGACCGACGTGTCTGCCACCGGGCAGGTCTCCGACGCCAAGGTCTACCGCTCGGACCGGATTCCGGTGGCGGAGACCGGTGGCATCGCCACTCGGGCGGCCCGGCTGGACCTGCTCGCCACCGTCGGGGCCGAGCTGGCCACCGGCACCTGGCTCAACGAGGCGACAGCACGCTATCCGGCGGTCGTGCTCGGTGCCACCGCGGCGCAGCGGCTCGGGATCTCCACGGCGGACCCGCAGGTGCAGGTGTGGCTCGGTGGGCGGCCGTTCACTGTTGTCGGCACCCTCGCCGCCGCACCACTCGCCCCGGAACTGGACACCTCGGCACTGATCGGCTGGACGGCGGCGACGGAGTATCTGGGCTTCGACGGGCACCCGACCACCGTCTACACCCGAGCACAGGAGTCGCAGGTCGAGGCCGTCCGGTCGGTGCTCGGCGCGACCACCAACCCGGAGGCGCCGAACGAGGTCGAAGTCTCCCGGCCCTCGGACGCGCTGGCCGCCGCCCAGGCGACCGACGACGCGTTCACCGGCCTGCTACTGGGCCTCGGCGCTGTCGCACTGCTGGTCGGCGGGGTCGGCGTGGCGAACACGATGGTGATCTCGGTGCTGGAACGGCGGGCCGAGATCGGCCTGCGCCGGTCACTCGGAGCAACCCGGGGTCAGGTACGCACCCAGTTCCTCGCCGAGTCGCTGCTGCTCTCCGCGCTCGGTGGGACCGGTGGGGTGTTACTGGGGATCCTGGTCACCTCGGGATACGCCCTGTCCCAGGGTTGGCCGACCGTGGTGCCGGCCTGGGCGACGCTCGGCGGCGTCGGCGCGACACTGGTCATCGGCGGCCTCGCGGGCCTCTACCCGGCGGTGCGCGCCGCCCGCCTCGCGCCGACCGAGGCGCTGGCCGCGGTCTGACTTTCCCCGGCCGGTGGTGAAGAGCGTGATGACTGTGCCTGACAGTCATCACGCTCTTCGCGGTGCTGCTACCCGAACATGTCAGGCGATGATCGTGTCGAGGGCGATCTCGACCATCTGGCTGAAGGTCTGCTCGCGCTCCTCCGAGGTGGTCTTCTCGCCGGTCTTGATGTGGTCGCTCACGGTCAGCACTGTCAGCGCGCGGGCCTTGAACCGGGCGGCGATCGTGTAGAGCGCCGCCGACTCCATCTCCACCGCCAGCACGCCGTAGTCGGCGAGGGTGTCGTAGAGGTCCGGCCGGTCGGTGTAGAAGGCGTCCGCCGCCAGGATCGGTCCGACGTGCATGCTGATGCCGCGCCGCTCGGCCACCTCGACCGAGGTACGCAGCAGCCCGAAGTCCGCCACCGGGGCGTAGTCGATCAGCCCGTCGAAGCGCATCCGGTTCATGTTCGAGTCGGTCGACGACCCGATCGCGGCCACCACGTCCCGCAGTTGCAGGTCAGTGCTGAGGGCGCCGCAGGAGCCGACCCGAATCAGCGTCTTCACGCCGTACTCGTTGATCAGTTCGTGGGCGTAGATGGAGGCCGACGGCATGCCCATGCCGGAGCCCTGGACGGAAACCTCGACGCCGTTCCAGCGGCCGGTGAAACCCAGCATGCCCCGAACCGTCGAGTAGCAGGTGGCGCCCTCGAGGTAGGTCTCCGCGATCCACTTGGCCCGCAGGGGGTCGCCCGGCATCAGGACCCGCTCGGCGATCTCGCCCGGCTTCGCGCCGATGTGCGTACTCATGGCAAAGATCCTGCCAGGCCGGCCGGGGCGATACCGGTTCGGCGTCCGAACCAACGGTCCTGTACCCTCGTCGGCGGTGGCGTGTCCGAGCGGCCTAAGGAGCACGCCTCGAAAGCGTGTGAGGGTTAACGCCCTCCGAGGGTTCAAATCCCTCCGCCACCGCTCTGTAGTGCGAGAACGCCCGGCAGATCCGCGAGGATCGGCCGGGCGTTTCTCGGTTCAGAGCTGCTGCTCGCCGCCGTCTACGAAGATCTCGCCGCCGGTCATGAAGCTGCTCTGGTCGGAGGCGAGGAAGAGCGCGGCGTTGGCGATCTCGTCCGGGTGGGCCATCCGGCCCATGGGTACGCCCGATGCGATGGCCTGGAGCAACCCGGGGGCCTCCGCGGGGCTGGGCGCGAGGCCGGCGAGCCCTGGGGTTTCGGTCGAGCCGGGGATCAGCGTGTTGACCCGGATCTTCCGGCCCATCAGCTCGGCGGCCCAGGTGCGCCCGAACGAGCGGATGGCCGCCTTGGACGCGGCGTAGACGCTGAACGCTGGGGTGCCGTTGCTGGCGGCGGTCGAGCCGGTGAGCACGATCGAGGCGCCCTCGTTGAGCAGGGGCAGGGCCTTCTGCACGGTGAAGATGGTGCCGTAGATGTTGGTGTCGAACGTGTTCGCCACGTGCTCGACGGTGATCGAGTCGAGCGAACGGAACTCGCCGCCGCCGGCGTTGGCGAACACCACGTCCAGGCCCGCGCCCCGGTCCTGGATGGCCCGCATGATCCGGTCCAGGTCGTCGAGGTTGCTGACGTCGCTGGCGATGCCTGTGACGTTGGCGCCGATGCTGGTCACCGCCTCGTCCAGCGGTCCCTTGCGGCGGCCGGTCACGAAGACGTATGCGCCTTCGGCGGCGAAGCGGCGGGCGGCGGCCAGGCCGATGCCGGTGGTGCCGCCGGTGACGAGAGCGGTCTTGCCGTCGAGCTGTCCCACGATGGATCTCCTCCACATTTTTGTACCGAGCGGTACTGATCCGACCGTAGCAACCCCCGGCCTGGTCGGCAAATTTCTGTACCGATCGGTTTTGAAAGCGGGTAGGATGCACCGAGGGAGGTGGTGGGTCGTGCCGCAGCGAGGACGACCACGGGGCTTCGACGTCGACGAGGCGCTGGAGCGCGCGATGGAGGTGTTCTGGCGTCAGGGGTACGAGGGCGCCTCGATGAGCGACCTCACCGAGGCGATGGGGATCAACAAGCCCAGCCTCTACGCCGCCTATGGCGGTAAGGAGGAGTTGTTCCGCAAGGTCGTGGCGCGCTACGCCGAACAGGACATGGCGTACGCGCGGGACGCTTTCGCCCAACCGACCGCGTACGAGGTTGTCGCCACCCTGCTGCGCGAGAACGTGCTCGCCGTGACGCGGCCGGACCGGCCAGCCGGTTGCCTGTCGATCCAGGGCGGCACCGCCTGCGCCACCCCGAACGCGCCCATCGCCGGGTTCCTCGCCGCCAGCCGTCTGGCCGGCGAAAGGGCCCTCGCCGATCGCCTCGCCCGCGCCGTCGACGAGGGTGACCTACCCGCTGACGCCGACCCGGTAGCGCT
Organism: Micromonospora sp. NPDC002411; assembly: GCF_053592955.1. Taxonomy (NCBI): domain Bacteria; kingdom Bacillati; phylum Actinomycetota; class Actinomycetes; order Micromonosporales; family Micromonosporaceae; genus Micromonospora; species Micromonospora sp. NPDC002411. Next base: position 33,757 of record NZ_JBSFBM010000025.1, read on the forward strand.
CGCCCGCTTCGTCATGATCGTCACCGAGGGGCACGCGATCCACGCCGCGGCCGGAGTTGCTCGTGAGGACCTTCAGCAGGCTGCGGAGATCGCCCTCGCGGGTTTCGCCGCCGCGTCGGGAGCGCGCGTGCCGGAGCAGGCCACCGGCACGGTCTGAGCGCTCACCGACCGATCAGCGCCGCCGCGCCGTCGAGCAGCCGTTGCAGACCGAATTCGAAGAGGCTCTCGACGTTGAGATCGACCGGCGACCGGGTGAGCCGGGACAGATGTGGAAACTCGCCTGCCGCGAAGAGACCGCTCAGCACGTCCGCCTGAGCTGTCATCCACTCGTCGTCGGTCAGGCCGGTGTCCTGTTCCGCCTCGGCCTCCCGCTCCAGGTTCACCGCGGTGCCGCGAACGTGATTGGCCAGCGCGGCCACCAGGTGAAGCTGAGTGTGCTGGTCCAGGCCGTGCCCGGCGAGGGCGCGTAGCGCCGATTCGGTGTGCGCGACAGCGTGCGGTGCCATCAACGGGCGGGTCAGCGAGATGACCTGGGCCAGCCAGGGGTGCCGCCGGTAGATCGACCACTGAAGCCGACAGAGCGTCTCCAGTTGGGCTCGCCACCCGGGCGGGAGCGTGTGCGGCAGTCGATGGGCGGCGAAGGCCGCGTCCGCCATCAGCAGCAAGAGCTGATCCTTGCCCCGGACCTGCCGGTAGAGCGACATGGTGGGGACGTCCAGCTCGGTCGCGATTCGTCGCATGCTCAGGGCAGGTAGCCCTTCGGCGTCGGCGATCTCCATGGCCGCCCGCACCACCTGGTCGCGGCTCAACCCCTGCATGGGTACGCGCCGAACGTCGGACCGTGCGCCCCGACCGGGGGTGGCCGGCTCCGCGCCGGTCACCACCATGCCCACGCCCGGCACCGGCATCACCAAGGTCATCCAGAGCCTGGTCGACGCCCACGTCAAGGCCTGG